>JAEUHE010000140.1 GCA_016793885.1 Verrucomicrobiales bacterium | reverse complement strand
CTTGTCGGCGTAGCCGATGGAGCAATCTCCAATTTGGTTCCTGTCGAGAAGCATGGTCCCGCTGAAAGACTCGCTGCATTTCGTAGTTGGATCGCCGAACACTCGAGCCCTGGGCCAGTCCTTTCAGACGAAGCCATTGCTCGCGAATCAATCTATGAGGACTGATGACTCTGGTGGTCGTCAGTGTTGAACCAGGACAAAGCGAGCTTTCAGAATCCCCTTGAAAATAAACTTCAAATGCACAAGGTAAAAGCGGTCTGAGCAACTGGACGTTTCTTCAGCGCCGTTCTCCACGGCCACCTCCTTGGCGTCGGTTGCTCAGATTACTTATTTCCAGCTGACACCTAAGATGCTATCTATTGCCATCTAATGTTATTCGTGATAGGCTAAAGAGAGTGGAATAATTCACAGACTCGGAGCACTACCATGAACGTATCATTGGGACCCAAATGGGAGAAATTTGTTGGTCAAAAAATTGAAGGTGGAGACTATCAAAACGCCAGCGAAGTGGTGCGGGATGCGTTACGCTTGCTGGAAAAGCAGGATCTTCTCAAACGGATTTCAGTTTCCTCTCTCGCCGAGCTGGAATCGAAGCTTTCAGAGAGTCTTGCTCGTTTTGAACGAGGTGAAGGCATCAAAGGTGAGGAAGCGTTTCGCCGGTTAAAGAAGCGCGTGGGTGAGAAGCGTAGCCGTGGGTAACTTTTATCTAAACGACGATTCTCTTTCGGATCTCGAAAACATCTGGACGTTCATTGCACTGGACAACCCGGACGCTGCCGACCGGGTCATTGAGGCTGTTTACGACACTTGTCGGCTGCTGGCGGAGAACCCGGGGATTGGGCGTATGCGCAAACTTAGCTCCAGTCCTAAAGAGATCCGCTCTTTTCTGGTAACTGAATTTTCGAACTACATCGTTTATTACCGCCCGGTATCTGACGGCGTTCAGGTGCTTCGAGTCCTACACGGATCCCGAGATCACAGGCGAATGTTTGGCGATCCTGATCAGGGCTAGGCGCTACTCGTCTTACTGTCGAATGTGAATCCCAATTTCCGGAACCTCGCTCATCAACTGGTTCCATGTTCTGATGGCGGCACAGGAGGGAGAGTCGGCATCACTTGAGGTTCGGGGCGAAATTCTTTTGACAATAGCTTTACGGTCTTCCCAACAAGCGCCGCTTTACTCAGTCGATAGCTCCACCGATCTCGGCTCCCGTCCGGCTTTACTTCAGCGACAACCCAGGTGGTCGGCAATTTACGAACAAGTTCAACGGGCGGCAGGTGCGGAATTTCATCGACCGTGAATCGGTCCCCCACTTCCAGTGCAGGAAGCTGGGGATAACTCTCTCTTTGGTGTCCAGTGCCGGGCATTGCGTGTTCCTCCTGTTACTCGGGCTTGGAAACGCGAATTGTTGCATGGAGGTGGCGGAGACACAAACAGATCAAGGCCGCTCTTTGCCCGAGAGCCTTTCGACCAGAACCTAAAAAAACCTCGTGGACGCCCCGTTGGCTGAGCTCGCGCAAATATACTTTTTCGCCTGATCCTGATCCCAACTTCGGGCCCTAGCGAGGCGATGCCGAGCCAACCTGAAATACACTATTGTGGCTGATACTGGATCTCTGGTCTAATTGGTAAACGTGTGCGTCGCAACGAAGGGGTTTCAGGGAATAGATATTACGTAAGGAATGGAATATGCAACTAGGGAGAATGGCGACGGGTTTAGCTCTGCTTATGCTACTAGTTGCTGGAGTATGCGACGCTCAATGCCCGAATTTTCAGTATTCCACGCGGGATCGAGAGATCATAAGGAAAGCTGTGATAATGCCCATAGGCAATAGCCTAAGGAGAGCGAACACCATAGCAATTTTTGTAGCGGCCGGAGACAAAACATTCGACCCGGAAACTAATAACAAATGGTTCCAAGCAGAGCTGGCAGCTGTGCTTAATGATCTTTTTCGTCCTCAGACAATACACATTAGCAGACGCTCGAGGTTCTGGCTGGAGGGCATGGAATTTCGGATAAAGTCCGTGTTCTATGACCTCACCTCTTTGATACCAACTGATGAATCGACAACTCCTCAAGCGCTTGCCCTCGACGCGAGCCAGAGGGTGACCTTCGCTCTTTTGTATCTACTGGAGTGCTACTAGGAGAGTCGACAAGTTTTGACCCTACTCATGGTGTTGACTCGTAGAGTCTTCTAACTCGGAAAAAACTGGTGCCAGTATTTTCGAAGGGCAACTCGACCCTTCGTGGCGATCTAGAATTCGTGAGAATCGATTTCCAGTGTGGGAGAGCCTGAGATGTCTCAAGAATATACTTGTAGAGCAGAAAAGACTCAACCGACCAAGAAACGGTAACTGAATTGGTCGAGACAGAGAAGTGGTCGATTAAAGGCGGCGGGTCATAGTCGTACTCGAACACAGCGCTTAAAGCGGCATCATTTGTAAACCGCAGCGCGGTAACATTGCAGGATCCATCCTGGCACGTAATGACCAATGGCTGTGCATCACGATTTATGTGGAAACGATTTGTGCCTAAACCAATGAAAGATCCAATTTGGTGCCGAAAAAGTGCCTTGGAGCCACTGAAGTTACGGCGAGAAAAGGAAAGGTTCTGAGAACTTCTACCCGAGATGCCGCTTGTGGTGACGTTGGAGGTTACAATACTGACAAGCATAGAATCATGCCGGACAGTAAATGTGTTTCTCATGACGACGGTAACTGTCTCGTAAGTCTGGTTCCTGTTTGTAATAACGACGGACCCATCTGTGCTAATGTCTAAATTTAGCCGGACAGTGTCTAAGTCACCTAGCTGTGGATCAAATTGTCGAACAAGTGGATCCTGATCTTGCCAGCCCGCAGCACCAGTCGCATAGACAAACGATTGAAGATTTGTAGCGGATGCGAGCAATCGAACTCCCTCAAGCGCGGGCGGTAGCGTGGCCAATAAAAGGAGCGCGAACATCCTAGGCGAGGAACGCAGGAAACGATTCGTCCGACCAGAAGTCATTAAGTTTTGATCCTATTCGGCAGAACCCAGTTTGCAAGCCTTTGATTTTCGACAGCGTTTTTACCATTTCAGCAGAAACGATGCTGGCGGCCCGTGACACAGATCAAAGAGTTTGTCTGCGCAAGAGCCTTTCGACCAGAAACCAGAAAAACCTCGTGGCCGCAGTTTGCCCTCCCCAAAACCATCCGACCCCGAGCCAAACCAACCTTCTTCGTCCATCCCCGCAGTCCCCCTCTTTCGGAGTTCCATAACCTATTTTATAGTGCTCCAAAGCCTACCCGCCCAGGAGCACACTTTCATGGCACTACCCGTCCCAAAACAGAATCTCACGCCCGCCTCCCCTACTGCCCAAGATTCAAACAAGATTTTGACCCGACCCGAATTTCAGCGCCTCGCCGAAGTGCCACCCGAGATCGAGTGGTTTGCCAACATCAAAAACGAAAACACCCGGAAAGCCTACCGGGCGGACTTGTCCGCCTTCATGAAGTTTACCGGAATCGAGGCACCGGAAGAATTCCGCGTCATCACAAGATCGCATGTGATCGCGTGGCGTAAAAATCTGGAGCGCCAGAACCTCTCACCCGCTTCCATCCGAAGAAAACTCTCTGCCGTCTCTGATCTCTTCGAGTATCTTTGTGAATCAAATGCCGTGACCCACAATCCGGTAAAGGGCGTGGCGCGTCCGAAAGACGGTGCGAATGAAGGGAAGACCCCGGCGCTTTCGGATGCCCAGGCGAAAGCGCTTGGTGATGCGCCGCCGGAAGGAACGCTCAAAGGGAAACGAGACAGGGCGATTCTTTCAGTTCTTCTTTATCACGCGCTCCGGCGTGCTGAGCTGTGCTCGCTTCGCGTGAAGGATTTTTCTCTTCGGCGCGGGGTTAAGAATTTCACGGTTCACGGGAAAGGCGAAAAGATTCGGTATGTGCCCGTTCACCTAAAAGCAGTCAGGCTCATTGATGAGTATCTGCTCGCGGCGGGGCACGCGGAAGAGACGGACAGTCCCCTTTTTCGCGTCATCTCGAATCGTGCGACCCAAAAGACGCTCGGGATTTCTCCGGGGTCTATTTATCGGGATGTGGTGGCGCGGTATGCCAGGGAGTTGGGGATTTTAAGTGAGGGGGTGGGGCCGCATTCGCTCCGGGCGACGGCGGCGACCAACGCGCTTGAGCACGGATCAGACATTGCGCGGGTGCAGGAGTGGCTTGGACATTCGAGCATTTCCACCACCCGGCTCTACGACAAGCGACACATGCGGGCGGAGGATTCGCCGACGTTCAAGGTGGAGTATTAGGGCAGTTGACCCGACAATACATAAATCGCTCGCTAAGTGCTCTGTCGATGAGTTCGAGGGCTAATCGTGGTCCAGAACTCGTTTGCACGATCGACTTCGAATAATCAATTCCGTCTCTAAGCTGATTCCATGTAACTAAATCGATGCTTGATTCCAAAACAAACCTCATCTGACCTATGTCTACAGGCCGAGGTAAAATCAGCTCTATTCTTCCGTCAACGTTCCGGATGCCGAACCCTGCGGAATCGGCTTCAAGAGGATGAGTGCCAAAGCAAGCTTCTAATGCGTTCGGGAATCCATCGTCATCTGGATCGGCCTCCCTAGTGACGCTCGCCGGATTAGCAAGGATATGCGGAGGAAGATATTGCCCCAGATACTGCTCCAATTGAGAAGGCTCATTCAAGGTCGCACTCAAACTCAGAGAATTGTTCGATTCATCTGATTCTCTTGTGAGGACTGGAGGCTCAAGTTCCAGCTTAAGCTCAAAACTGCCCGGTTCTTGCGGAGGCAATTGGAGATCGGCGACACGAAATTCGGCGTTCGCCGCCAACGCTGGGAGACTTGCCAGTGCCAACAGAATGGAATCCTTCAAGATCCTCAAGGAACCGCCGGTGCTAGGTGCGCTCCCTTTGTTTTGGACAGTGACCGAGACATACGAGGGCAAATTTGCTACAACAGCCGATGACTCCAACTGGTTAGTGAATCGCGAATGCACCACACCGCGAGGATCCTGGCTAAAAGCCAAGTCAGGCAAAGCAAGTTGGAAAACAAACTTCGAGATGTTCGTCTCCAGTGGGGTTGAAACCTCAATATGACCGGAGCTCGAAGCAGTACGAGGAATCTTTGCATCTATTCGCGACAGGTTTGAATTGTAGGACCAAAACGCGCCGATAACAGAGGCTTGGTTAATCCTTAGCTCGGTTGGAACATTCGGAAAATCCCCTGTGATATGTATCTCGGAATCTAGGCGAGCCGGATTCGGGGTCACCGAGAGCAGTTCAATATTAGGAATTACTGCCGAAAAGCCTTTTATGCTTGTAGTATCGGTAACCGCCAATGCGTAGATGAAATTCGTGCCGGGAGGCAGGCACCTCTTGCGCCTTTGATTACTCGGCCACGAGGTTGCCGTGATCTCGGTCGGAATGGTTAGATCGATTTCAAAAACAAAACCGGGAGCAACCCAGAGGCCTCGATCCATTATCGCCTTATGCACTCTGCCGGGGTTAAGAAGGAATTGCTGATCCTTGCCGATATCGTGCTTAGAAGAGGGGCCCATGAAGAACGCCATAGTGATAATAGGCGCATCACCAATACCAGGCCCATACGAGCCCGCGAGTTGATATCGGAATGTGTAGGTTTTGCCGCTAGCAATCTTAGTGGGGCCATCGAAGAGACTAACAGAGATGGCCGCGTTACAGCATGGGACCAACGCGACTGCGAGCATTCCCATCAAGAAAGCGCTTCCTAACCGGTAGTGGAGCAACTGAATCTTCATAAAAGTCTAAGGGTCCTATCAAAATCACACTCTGGTTTTAACAGGTGTACAGTTGTGAAGTGATCCGTGGAGGAAGGAGCGGAAAGGCTCGTGGAGTAACGGGAGAGATGAGCCCGGTCTGCCGTGGAGATTTACCTGAGTTGTCGAGTATGGACGTTGGCAGTGTGTGAGGTGGGAGAGGACGTAGTTTGGGACGGGACAACGGTAAGGCGGCCCCCCGTGTAGCCTGCGGCTCATTGGTGCGGGAGAGCGACTACCAGCCGTTTTCAGCGCGGAACCGGGCCAGGATCTGGAGGGCGCGTTGACGCGCCGCTTCTTCTTCCTGTGAGTTCGGCGGCGAAAGCGCCGCTGGCTTTGGTTCGGGAGCGTGTGGCTTGGGCGGATGCAGTTGAACGCGGCTGATGTTGAGATCCTCTTCGAAACGGTCCAGTTGGAGGAGGTTGGAAAGTTTTAACGCCCCAACGTTCCTGCGCCCTTGGCGGATTTCGCGCTGAAGATAGCCAATGACGCGTTGAACATCGGCTTCATCAAACCCCGAGTGGAAGAGCTCGAACCACAGGCGTTCCCGATCAAAGCGCAGGCTCACGCGCTGCCCCGTCAACTGGCAGTACAACGCGTGAGCCTTTTGGATCCGTTGGATCATGGAGTGTTGCGAACCAATCCCGCCAAGCCTGGCACTTGCTCCATCGCTTGCTGGATGGTTTGGGCATTGATCTCCTTAACCTCGGCCCGAGCGGCTTCCAGCCAGGCGGCCCGGGCCAGCAGACACACGCTGCGCGGTACGCCCGCCGTGGCCCGTGCCAACAAGTCCACCGCTGCGGGGTCAAACACCCGGGAACGATTGATCCCCACAGCTTCCAGCCCCGTTTTGAGATACGTCTGGATTTCCTCCAAAGTCCAGGGACTCAAGAGATGATGAGCACTCAAACGGGAACAGAGAGCTCGGTGATTACGCAGCTGCAACTGTCCCAACAGATACTCATCGCCGATCAAGACCAGAGCGAAGGTAGGCTGGCTGGGGAGATTAAGCCCCAAGAGCAGCCGTAACTCCTCCAGCGTGCTGTGAGTCGAGTTCTGCGCATCATCGAGCACGATTAAGAGGATCTGCCGCTCGTGCTCGGAGAGGTAGCTGGAGAGTTCATCCAAGTTTCGTTCCCGACGAAAGCTGCCTCGTTTGCCCACTCCCCGAGCCAAACTGGCTAAAAGCCCACAGCTACTCAAGGTGGCCTGAGTGAGGTAGACTGGGGTAAAGAGCCTGGGTTCAAGCTGTCTGGCCCAGCGACCGACGAGGGTGGACTTGCCCATCCCATTGCCTCCGCTCAGTAGCATCACCCCTCGCAAAGCTACCGTTTGGTTCAAAAGGCTCAGGGCTCGTTGTTGAGAAGGGATCGAAACCCATTGGTGGTCCGACAGGGGACCAAACGGAACGGCGGTCGCTCCCCAGCTGCGGGCATAAAGCTCCAACTCATTCATAGGAAGTCCTCCCCCCGTCGAGCTCACTGTTGAGATGCCGGTCCACTTTACGGGCCACACCAAAGTCCTGCCCCTTGTAACGGACCAAGACGGGGTTGAGGATCCAGGGATCCAGTTCCAGATCCACCTTGAGTCCCCGCAAGGCGAGGTTCACTTCGAAGAGTTCGTTCTCGATACGGACGGTGCCATCCTTACGCACGACCCGTTCGATACGAGTGAAGAAGAGCCGGTCCAGATCCAGATGAGGATCCAAGGTCCGTAAGAGGGGCAAGCTTCGGGCAAAGCGTTCCTGAGGGCTTTCTCCGATCCCTCCATGCTCGCGCGGATGATAGACTTCCTGTAACCAGAGCGAGAGCTTACCGTTGAGTTCCTCCAGGGATCCCACTCCTTGGCCGGGTAAACGTAAACCGGCTTCAAAATCCTCCTGCAGGGTTCGGAACATCCGTTCGACTTTGCCGCGGCTCCAGGGTTTACCTGGCTTGGAGTGAATGAGCCGAATGCCCAGATTGGCGCAGACGATCTTGAGGTGCTGGTTGACGAAGGGCCCGCCGTTGTCGGCATAGAGCTTTCGGGGCAGACCTCGGCGCCGTAGTGCCTCTTTGAGACAGCCCAGGAGAGCTTGGGTATCAGCGGCTTTTGCGTAGGAAGCATAGGGGATAAGGCGGGAATGATCATCAATGAGGAGGCAGAGGTGAGTGGGTATGGTTTTGGGATGCAGAGCCAGGAAGGGACCGGGAGAGAAGTCGACGATCCATAGATCGTTGACCCCGGGTGCTTCAAAGGCTTTGGTTGGGCCGGGGATGTTTTGACGCAGGAGGTAACGTCGTCCCTGGGCATCGAGGTCGTTCTGCTCCAACCATCGGTAGATGGCCGAGAGGGCGGGCAAGGTGGAGTCGGCTTGCTTCCATTGGCGGTAGAGGAGTTTGACGGAGACCCCGGGGAAGGACCGAACTTGTTCCAGGATCCAGCGCTGCTGGTCGGCGGAGAGTCGGCGGGGTTTGCCGCGATCGGAGCGTTGTTTGGGTTTGAGTCCATCGAAGCCGCCTTTCTTGAAGAGGTAATACCAGTCTTCGAGGGTGCGTTGGGCGATGAACTGGGGGGGAGTGTCGACGTCCCCGGGGAGGGGATGGGTAGAGGCCACCTGTTCCAGCGCGGTGGAAAGGGGCCAGTGCTGGTAAACCAGGTCGATGACTTGCTGAACCAAGGCCAATCGCCCGAGGGCAACGGCCTCCTGAACCGATGAGGCTGGATTTTTCATGCGCTGGAAGCCTGGTCCACCCCCGAACCGAACTTCAAAGATAGGGTTGTGTGGGATGGGGGGGCTCGGCAGGTAACCCCCAAGGTTCAGGAGGGCGGTAGCAGGCAGCGGTAGTTTGCCAGGAGCGAAATGTGATGGTGCTCGGAGAGAAAATGGAG
>JAEUHE010000139.1 GCA_016793885.1 Verrucomicrobiales bacterium | reverse complement strand
GGAACCTTTAGGCGTCCTTGGCGCATAAAGCGGCCGTAACTGATCACGCCCCCTCAGGTCTGCGCAAGACTTTTTACCAACAATTCAGCAATCATGCGGGAGTGGAGCTGCCACACCCAACCTAGGCCTGTCCCTTCTCCTCTTTCTCTAAGGAGGGCTCCGCCTCCAGCCAAAGGTCAGGGTCAGACCGCTAGAACGAAGCCTGAGTGAGGAACGCAGGCGCGGCGAGGCGCGCCTCGGCCGACGTGGCCTGTCCCTGGTGTGGTGGCTGCCAAGGTACGAAGGGCAGGGGCAAGGAAGGTGGTCTGTCCCTGGAAGGATGAACTTCGAGGAATGGCTTCCGAGCTGGGCGGTGGTTGGGTGCCAAATCCGACGGTGCAACACGCGGGTTTGAAACCTGAGACGCAGCTGAGACTCGGAATGCGATGGAGAGAAAGCGGCCCGGTCTGTCATGGCCTGCAGACCGGGCCGTTTGTGTCACAGCGAAACCACACCGACAATCTTGTCGTGATGGATCGGGCCGTAGTAGCGACTGTCTTCGCTCTCCGACCGGTTGTCTCCCATGACAAAGTATTGCTTGCTGCCCAATTTGACTGAGTGCTGGGTCGCGTCCCCGGGCAACGTCTTTGTGTGAGGAGCGAGATAGGCCTCGTTAAGGGGCTTCTGATTGATGTAGAGGACCCCTTCCTTGATCTCAACCTGGTCGCCCGGAAGACCCACGATCCGTTTGATCGCCATGTCCTTGTGTCCGGGATCGTGAATCACTACGAGATCGCCACGTCGAGGCTCCCGGAACAGATAGGCTATCCGATTGAGCAAGTACTGATCGCCGTCCCGAAGAGTCGGAATCATACTACGTCCACGAATCACGACAGTGCACACCATATAACGGCTGGCTAGAAAATAACTGGCAGCACAGCAGAGAAACAGGCCGATCAGTATCGGCATGCGCTGGCGGAGATCCGCCGCCATGGCTTCCCAGAACAAGGCGCGAGTTTCACGAACTTGGACCTTCGGGCAGGATTGAGCCGGGAGGGCAGGGGAACTGCTCCGAATGTGCTCGTGAGCCATCCGTAGCGTCGAGTTAAGGTCCAGTTCAGACCCCGTGCTGCGTCGAATGTTGTTTTCCGAGTTCATGTCTTTGCGTCCGTTGCTCTGGGCTCAGTGTGTTCTGTGCTCGCCTTGAACATCCTATGAATGGAGGATCCCAACAATTGGAACGGCTACCACCCGGCTAGTCGGGGAAACTACGGGGTATAGTCCGAGATTTCGTCCTGGGTAGTTTGCTAAATCCAGAGGAGGGTTAGGGCGAACTGTCTCAATTTCAGACTGGCGCCTGACGCCGGTCCGAGGGAGGCTTCACGGATGCAATCTCGCACTTATTTCACTCTCGTGGTCGGCCTCATCGCTCTCCTGAGCCAACCTGTTCCAGCGGCGCAACCTGCACGTCCCCTCAAGGGGCTTCTGATTACCGGCGGTTGCTGCCATGATTACACGGCGCAGAAGTCAATCCTGGCCGAGGGAATTGCGGCCCGAGCGAATGTGGAGTGGACGGTTGTCCAGGATCCAAGCACAGGGACCACTGGGCGTCCTCCGGTCTATGCCGGGAAGAACTGGTCCAAAGGCTATGACGTGGTGGTTCACAACGAGTGCTTTGCCGATGAAAAAGACACGGCTTGGTTGGAGGGCATCGTGAGCGAGCACCGAAAAGGAGTTCCGGCCGTGGTGATCCATTGCGCCATGCATTGCTACCGCGCTCCGACCAACGAGTGGTTCAAATTTGTGGGGGTTACATCGCATAGACATGGCTCGCACTTTGCCTACACCCTCAAGAATGTGGCGCCGGAGCATCCGGTCATGAAAGGATTTCCGACCGAATGGCAGACCCCAAAGGAGGAGCTTTATCACATCGCCCAGGTGTGGCCTGGTACCGTGTCGCTCGGCACGGGTTACAGCCCGGAGACCAAGAAGGACGAGACCTGTGTCTGGGTTTCCCAATATGGCAAGGCGCGAGTGTTCGGCACCACGGTGGGACACTACAACCACACCATGCAGGAGCCCGTTTATTTAGACCTGGTGACTCGCGGCGTGCTCTGGAGCTGTGATAAGCTAGGCGCGGACGGGAAGCCGAAGAAGGGCTATGGGCCTGGCGGACTTTAATTCACGACACAACTTATCGCGCATCGTTTATGTTGACCGGCCTCAGTGTACTGATTCTAGAAGATGACCCTTCGGTTATGCGCCATTGCCGGGCGCAGCTGGAACGTTTGGGGTTGGACACTACGGCGGTTTCGGCGGTTCGTGACGCACGCTCGGCTCTCGACAGCCAGGCTTTTGATTTTGTTCTGCTCGATGTGAATCTACCCGACGGATCGGGGCTGGATCTGTTGCGCGAGGGAAAGATTCCGACCTCGACGGGTGCGGTGGTGATGACGGCGCAAGGGGGGGTAGCCGGCGCAGTCGAGGCCATCAAGCTTGGCGCTGCCGACTACCTGGTGAAGCCGTTTGATCCAGGTGAACTAGGATTGGTGTTTGGACGAACGCGTCGCAATCGGCAGAATGCGCGCGTTGAGGAGCATCGGGAGCGAGATTCTGACCATGGGTCGGACCGCTTCTTTTTCGGGGACGCCTTGAGCGCCCTGCGGCAACAGGTGGATCGAATACTGGAGGCCGACCGACGACTCGAGACTCGGCTTCCGCCGGTATTGATTGAAGGGCCGACCGGCAGTGGAAAAACGACGATTGCTCGCTGGCTGCACCATCATGGTCCGAGAGGCAAGCAGCCCTTGGTTGAAACCAATTGTGCAGCATTGCCGGAGACTCTGGCCGAAGCCGAGTTGTTCGGTCACGAGCGTGGAGCGTTCACGGATGCCCGCACGGCGCGGATGGGCCTCTTCGAGGCGGCCGACGGCGGCACCTTGTTTTTGGATGAACTTCCCAGCCTGTCGCTGGCCTTGCAAGCGAAGGTGCTCAAGGTGCTTGAGGATGGTCGAGTGCGGCGCCTGGGAGGCACACGCGAGGTGGAGCTTGATGTTCGGGTGATGGCGGCCACGAATGTGGATTTAAAGGAAGCGGTTCGCCTGGGGCAGTTCCGGGAGGATCTTTACCACCGGCTGGATTTGTTCCGCGTGAGCATCGTGCCCTTGCGCGAACGGGGTGAGGATATTCTCCGTTTGGCCGGAGTCCTAGTCGAGCGCCTTTGCAAGCGGCACCGGCTGCCTCAGCGGCAGATCACCGCAGTCGGACGCCAGCGCCTGCTGTCGCACCCTTGGCCAGGCAATGTGCGCGAACTGGCGCATGAATTGGAACGTGCAATCGTGTTTGAAGCGAGCCCTGAGCTGACCTTCCCTCAGCTCGTGGCGGGAGGTTCTGCACCAGCTCCCGGCGCTAGTGGTGGTGGGGATGACTGGCTTAACGACGCCTGGAGATTTCCCGAATCGGGTTTTTCATTGGAAGAAGCGACCGACCGGCTGATCAAGAAGGCTTTGAGCCAGGCTGATCAGAATGTGTCCGGAGCGGCGCGACTGCTGGGAGTGAGTCGTGACCTGGTGCGCTATCGCCTGGGCCTTAAGTCCGCCAAGCCCGAGGGGGGAAGTTAGCCCCGGACGGCCGTCTTGGAAGGGAAACGGCTGTCCGGCTGTTCTGTGATCAGAGTAATATTTCTTGGATCAGTTCTCCCACGGGGGAGAAGCTGCGCCGGTGAATTTCGCAGGGCCCATGGGCCTTTAGGGCTGCCAGGTGCTGGGGGGTCGGGTAGCCTTTGTGAACCGCGAATCCATAGGCCGGCCAGCGTTGCCCGTACTCGACCATGAGACGGTCGCGGGTGACTTTAGCCAGCACACTCGCCGCCGCGATCGAATAGCTCTTGAAGTCTCCTTTGACGATCGCGGTTTGAGGAAGGGTGATGGACTTCACCCGTGTGCCATCCACGAGCACATGCTCGGGCAATGGCAGCAGTTGGGCTAGCGCTTCGTTCATCGCCCGATGCGTCGCCTGCAGAATGTTGATCTGATCGATGATTCCGGGCTCGACGATGGCCAAGCCGTAGCACACTTGATCGGTCTCCAAAAGGAACTCGAAGAACCGCTCCCGTTTGGCTTCACTGAGCTGCTTGGAATCGTTGAGACCTTGGAGACCCAATGGTAGGCCATTCAGTTCCCAAGCGGCAGGCAGCACCGCGGCGGCCGCGACCACTGGCCCGGCGAGGGGGCCTCGTCCCACCTCATCCACTCCCGCTATCCGGGTCAGCCCGGCTTGCCACAGTGGGCGCTCGTATTGCCAGCGATCCGTGACTTCCAATTTGGATGAACTCATCGGTTTGGACGGCGGGGGATGGCGTTAGGCTGAAGCGAGCGCG
Source organism: Verrucomicrobiales bacterium (assembly GCA_016793885.1). NCBI lineage: Bacteria > Pseudomonadati > Verrucomicrobiota > Verrucomicrobiia > Verrucomicrobiales > Verrucomicrobiales bacterium. The sequence goes on along the minus strand of JAEUHE010000139.1, from coordinate 13,984 downwards.
CCTCAGTCGGAATCTGAATCGCCTTCAGGTTTACCGGTCGTTGAGTTCCGATGCTGACAGCGCTTTGGAACTCCCAGCTCAAACCGCTGGCGGTTTCGGTGGCGGAACCGGCCGTGGAGGTCTGGAGCTTGCTGGTGACTTGTGGCGACCCGTGTGTGTTGGAGAGGGCTGGAGATTGCAGGGGGCGGCTGGAGCGCAGCTGGCCTTCGAGTCTCATTGGCTGCTGGAGCGATCGATTCGTGCCGCTCGCCAGAAAATGGTATTGGGTCGAGCCGACCGCTTCGGCGGATCCCGTCTCCTGGTTGCCGGGTTGAGAAAGTGTGTTCCCTCGGCTGGAAGGCTTTGTTGACGTCGCGAGCCCAAGCCGGTCGGGCTCGGGGGTGGCGCTGAGATACCCTCGGTACTCCGAGCCATCCTGATCCAGAATGGTCAGCTGGCCGTGGGAATGCTGAATGCGAAACTCATTTAGAACCCCTTGGTCCTGTGGATTAGGCTTTCGCTTTTCCCGTTCGAGCGATTGGGCACGCGAGAATTCCGACTTCGCGAGCGGCGTCTCCTCGCTCACCTGACGAAAATGCAGGGTTTCCACCCGTGCTGGCTGCGCAGGGAGGGCCAGATCCTTGGCAGCGGTGGCGGTTTCTCCAAGGCCACCACGATCACGACGGGCGGCCGCCGGGGACGGCGGCGCGGGCGCGGGCGCTGAGGCCAGGCGTGTCTCGGGAGTGCGAGCGGATTCGGCCGGCCGTTTGGGTTGCTCTGCGATCGCATCCGCTGCCACCGCCGCGGGAGCCGCCGGAGAGCTGACAACTGGAGGGAGGCTGGGCGAAAGGTTGGGGGGACTTACGGCAGCAGGCGGTGGCGGCACTGAGCTGTAGCGGGACGAGTTGGGTTCGGATTCGGCGCGTTTTTTCAGGGGGGAGGGCTGGTTCAGGTCGGTCGCCTCGGACAGGTTGCGTCGGTTTTCAGAAGTCTGGAGGGGAAGGACACCTTGAGCCAATTGCATCTGGGAACCTGAATCTTGATACGCCCACCAAACGACGACTCCACAGAGGGCGATCACCGCGGTGGCGAGAGAAGCGAGGCCTTGCCAACGAAACCACCAGGCTAAGCGCTTTTCCACCTGGGGGTTGGGATGAGAAGGTGCGCCGTAACTCCGTTGGACTTCAGATTGGAGAAGGCGGCGATTCGCCGCGTGAAGACCCTCTGGCGCACCTGGTTGCTCACGCCTTCTGCGAGCATAGTCGCGGAGCGCTTTTTCGATCGTGTTGTCCGGTTCGGCCGACATTGGTTTATTAGACGGAAGGAATGTTCCTTTTCTCCCGATTTAGCAAGGGGCGGGCGACGGTTTCGAGTTTATCCAGACATTTACTGAGCCGAGAGCTGACGGTTTTCGGATTGAGCTTGAGCGAGTTGGCGATTTCCTCGTAGCTCAGGTCGGCGAAGTAACGCAGTTCCAAGATCTCTTCACAGGGTCCGCCCAGGATCGCCAGCGCCTCGGACATGAGTTCAGAGGCTTCCTGGCTCATGAGGGTCTGATCTGGGGTGGGTGCCGAGCTGGCGGGGTCGATCGCCAACTGTGTTTGAGGATCTTCCGCGCTCAGGGAGAGGGGAACCTGGCCTCCGCCTCTCTTTTGGGCTTTAAGCCGTTCCCGATAGTCATGGGCTTTGTTTGAAGCGATCCGGAGGATCCACGTTTGCAGCTTGGATTGGCCCTGAAACGATTCGAGGCTTCGGATGACTGTGAGGAAGGTTTCCTGGCAGATTTCCTCGACATCCTCGGTGCTGAACCCGGAGTGAACCTGCCAGACAAAGCGAGCCGCGACGGGATAGTGAGCGTCGAACAACTCATTCCACGCATCGGGTTCTCCCGTGCGACACCGCTGGATGAGGCTGGTTTCCGATGAGTCCAAGTTCCGAAGGTAAGATTACCGAGTTCTGCCTTTCGTTGACAGCTTGATTTTGCTGTCTCGGTGGGAATGTTCTCAAACCTCAGGGGGCGGCGAGATCGCGCTCCGAAGTTGGACCGGCATCCGGCTCAGCTTCGTATAGATTTGTCCTTTGCGGCGCAATGGCCACCAATCATACAGGTAGATCTCCAGTGGCTTCCACATGGCGACCCAGCCCGCGATGGTGAGACCTTCCTTGAAGAAGCCGGGGATAGGAGAGGTTCTTCCAGCCAGCACCAACTCGATGGTAAGGAAGCATAGTCCGAGAAAGCTAAGACCGACGAGCAGGCTAGCCCTTCCCACTTTCATCAGCCGCTTAAACTCCAGATCGTTTAAGCGTGCCCGGTAGGCAAAGTAGTTGTGAATGGCATTTTGGGCAATCCGCGCCTCCTCTTCGGCCACGCCGGAGGCGCTGAGGTGGATGACTAACTCGATTGGCTCCTCGCGATGAAATTCCTGCGCCCAACTCACAATGAACTCCTCGGCGTCGTGATCCAGGTCCTTTTGATGGAAGGGGGATGGGTCCATGGTGTTGAACAGCTGATCCAGAGTTTGGAGGCTAAGCTCGATCCGATTTGAGCGAGGTGCTGCGAGGGCAACCGGGGCGCCGGCTAGTTGAGCGGCGGCGGGGACCGCCGGGGATTGGGCATCCTGGGGCGGGGAGGGTTTCTGCCTTCCTTGGGGGGATTGAGGCTGGTGCTGCGACATTGGATTCATTGTTGCCGGGGCTATACGCCGGGATCAATGGGGAATTGGCGCTCGGATAAGGTTGACCGTGCCGGAGGTAAATGAATATGGATACGCAGCACGGATGGAATGGCACATCAAACTCGGTCAGTGGTGGCACTATGTAGCGGCAGGGCTCGGTCTCTTGCTGTCCCTCGTCGCTTCAGCGCACACATTGATCTACAAGCGTGATCCGCGAGCTGCCGCTGGTTGGATCGGCTTTATCTGGTTTGCCCCGGTAATCGGCCCGATCCTCTATGGGCTTTTTGGAGTGAACCGGATTCGTCGTCGCGCGCTCAGCTTAAGGAGCCAGCGCGAACTTTATCGGGCTGAGTTGGCGCTGTCCGGAAGAGAGTTGGAGCCGGAAGGTATCACCATGCCGGGCGAGGTTGGTGATTTTGCAGCCATTGCTGGTGTGATCAATCAGACGCAAGCCCGGAGTCTGCTGAAGGGAAACCGAATCGAGCCGCTCCTGAACGGCGATGAGGCCTATCCCGCCATGCTGCAGGCGATTGGCGCGGCCAAGCGTTCGGTAACGTTGGCGACCTACATCTTTGACCGCGATGACGCAGGGCAGGCGTTCGTGACCGCCTTGGCGGCCGCGGTCAGGCGAGGAGTCGAGGTTCGGGTGCTTATCGATGCCACAGGAACTCGTTATTCATGGCCATCCGTGCTGGGTTTACTTCGGAGCGAGCGCATTCCTTACGCTCGTTTTCTGCCGGCCTTTCCGCTTTGGAGGCTTTTCTCCATCAACCTGCGCAACCATCGCAAACTCTTGGTGGTGGATGGTGCGGTTGGGTTTACGGGGGGGATGAATATTCGGGTCGGGAATCTGATTTCCAAGCGCCCCTCACATCCGGTCTATGATCTTCACTTCCGAGTGTTAGGGCCCGTGGTTGCCCATCTGCAGGAGGTGTTTGCCGAGGATTGGCACTTCACGACTGGGGAGCTGCTCGTTGGCGACCTGTGGTTCCCCACCTTAACGACTGCGGGTTCGGTGCTCGCCCGGGGCATCGCTGATGGCCCGGACGAGAATGTCGACCCTCTGCGTTGGGCTATCTTGGCTGGATTATCGGCCGCTCGGCAGTCGGTGTGCATTGCGACGCCGTATTTTCTACCCGACGCGCCACTCATCTCGGCCCTGAACCTGGCGGCCATGCGGGGCGTGCTGATCGACATTGTTCTTCCGGAACGCGGCAATCTTCCCTTTGTGCAGTGGGCATCGCGGGCCTCGTGGTGGCAGGTGCTGGAGCGAGGCTGTCGTATCTGGCTGACCCCGGGCCCTTTTGATCACTCCAAGATTTTGGTGGTGGACGGGCAGTGGACTCTTTTGGGATCGGCGAACTGGGATCCTCGCAGCCTCCGACTCAACTTTGAGTTCAATGTAGAGTGCTATGATAGCGAACTCGCGAAACGGTTGGAGGCCTGGTTTCGATCGAAGCGAGAGTCATCTCGGCGGGTCACCTTGGAGGAGGTGGATGCGCGTAGTTTCCCCGCCAAGTTGCGAGACGGCGCTGCCCGCCTGTTCTCGCCCTATCTTTAGGCTGCGCGCTCAGAAGTTTTTAAAGTCGTGTTCCGTCGCTGTTCCGGAAGGGGTGCTTACAGGTTCTTGGGGCATGGGAAATCCCCCTTCTTGGGATCTTCCGCGGGAAGAAGTCTGCTGCTCCCTGGCGGGGTTGGCATGTGCTGCCAAACGGTTTCGCCCAGTGGCAGGGTGGCCCTCGGGTTCTTTGGATTCAGTTGCTTCGGCCCTGTTACCCTGATGGGCGCTGGGATTTGGATCCAAGCTTTCCGAGCCCGAGCCCGCCACGAGCCGATTGAGTAGAAAGACGGTCTCGCGAAGAATCCTCGACTGCTCATTCAGTGCCTGAGCGCCACTGGCGCTGTTGGCAGCGCTTTCGGCGTTGCTTTGCGTTACTTTGTCCATCTGAGCGACAGCGATGTTTATTTGGGAGATCCCGACACTCTGTTCGCGCGAGGCTGTGCTGATCTCACCGACCAGCGCATCCATCGAACTGGCCTGATTGGTAATTTCCTGGAGGCTTTTGGCGACCATTTCGCAGATTTCCACGCCTCGGTTACTCTTCTTGATGCAGTCCTCAATCTTTTCACCGGTCTCATTGGCTGCCATGGCGCTGCGCTGCGCCAGGGTTCGAACCTCATCGGCCACGACGGCAAAGCCCATTCCTGATTCGCCGGCTCGGGCCGCCTCGACGGCGGCATTGAGGGCGAGGATGTTTGTTTGGAAGGCTATTTCATCGATGCTCTTGATAATCCGTCCGATGTTGTCACTAGCGGACTTGATATCCATCATGGCCTCACGCATGAGTGTCATGTTGCGCATTCCCACTTCCGCCGCCGCTCGGGTTTGCGCGGAAAGGCTGTTCGCCTGGGCGGAGTTGTCGCTGTTGCGCTTGGTCATGCTGGACATTTCCTCCAAGGAGGCGCTGGTTTCTTCGAGGGATGCGGCCTGCTGTCCTGCGGAGTCGGCGACATCCTGACTTCTTGCGGCGAGCTCCTCCGAGCTGGCAGTGATTTTTTCGGCCGCGTTGGCCAGGGAATCAGCGAGTTTTCGGAAAGGACGCGGGATGCTTCTGACCACCAAGACCGTAAGCCCGATGAGCGCCACGAGTGCGAGCGAGGATAGCGTGTAGACTTTGTTGAAGAACGCACTCGAGCGTGCGGTGGATTCCCTTTCGTGATCTTTGGCGGTGGCTTGGAGCTCATCACTCAGTTTGGACATCACCTCCTCAAGTTCTCGGAACTGAGTGATGAAGCCCTCCATCTTGCCCTCCGCCTCCGTCGGATTCTCTAAACCAATTTTGACGATTTCCTCCGCGGCGTTGATGTACTTGTTCAGAGGCTCGTCCACCGCTTTCATGGATTTTTGGACATTCCCTGTGAGACCTAGTTTCTCATTCTCAGCCATCTTGGTCCGGAAGAGCTTGGAATGTTCCGCGATGTCCTCCCCGACCGCCTTGCTTTCTTCCGTATTCTTTTTGGCTCCGGCGCGAAGTGCCGCCAGCACATCAGCCCTTAGGGCATCGTGCATCATGTCGCACTCCAAGTGGTTTCGAAGTGCGGAATGGTAGGTGTCGATGGTTTGAATCGTTGCCTGCGTGCTTCGGAATTCGCGCAAGGTTGCGGCGCACAGGCCGGCGATGAGAAGCGCCGCGAACACGGTGATCGCGGATACTTTCGTGTTTAGTTTCATGTTCATTTCGTCGGTTTACTTCGTTCGGGCGAGATGAACTGCTGGATGATGATGGCTGATCGACATGGTATAATATTCGATCCAGCTTCTCCCTTCTTCTCCGCCCCCACATTCACATCCACCCTCTCCCTTTATCGGCCTGCTGCGACAGGGCTTTACCTGGAATTGGAGTTGTAGTGGCTGATGACATTCGTGGAAACGGACCGCACACGATCCACTTGGATCGGAACTTTGCTCCGTCTGGAGGGCTGTGGACTTTTGGTGTCAGGTGCGAGCGGCCGTGGCCTGAGGTTTCGTCAGGGTTTCTGACGTGGCCAAACAACAGAAAACCCCGCCACTTTCATGGCGAGGTTTCCCATCAACACTCAACAATCACGATCGGTCCTACTCAGGCCCGTTCCTGCGGAAAGCTATTTTTGAGGGGCCGCGGGTGTCGCCGGCGTAGCGGGGCTGACTGTGGGTGTCTCGGCCTTCTTGCCTGGTCCCTTCTTTTCCGCCTTACCCTCGCGACGCTTGAGGCCCTCCTCCGCGCGTTTCTTCAAGTCCTCGCGCATGGTTTCCTTCTCGGCGTCGTCCAGTTTACCGTCTCCATTCTTGTCATACTTCTTCAGCCGTTCCTCCTCGCGCTTCTTACGTGTCTCCTCACGGGCAGCGGCTTTCTCGGTTTCATCGAGTTGGCCGTCCCCGTTCTTATCAAACTTCTTCAGAATCTCCGCGCGACGTCCTTCGCGCGCCTTGGTCAAGACATCGCCCTCGCCTTCAGCCTGGGATGCCAGGGTGAACAGCGCCAATCCAGCCACCATCAACACGATCTTCTTCATAAACTTGGTTTTTTGATTTGAACTGTCGTCCGGGTTATCCCGGGCAACACCTGAGCAGACTATCCGTGGCTCTGAGTGGTTACAAATTTCTTCAGCGGGCTGGGCAAAATGAAAGCGAGGTGGGCATTCCGGCCACCTCGCTCTCTCGATCTCCTTGGCGTCACGAAGAATGGGGCGGACTAAAAAATCGCAGATCCCCGGCTTTGGCCGCGGCTGGAGCCGGACCCAAGCGGGGATCTATCGGTATCGGCGCGCCGTATGTAGGCAGGCTGAGTCGCTCCCGCATATGGGCAGGAACGATTGAAAAAAGAACCTGGAGGAGCCCGAGGGCCGCCGAGTTCAATCCAGTGAATGGTGGGGGCTGTTGTGGGGGCGCGCCTGCGAGCTGGCGACTTGACCTCGGGTTAACACCTGAATGGGTGTTGTGGTTCACAATACACCCATTGCAAGTTCCGTGCCCAAGAGTAAGACACTGAAAAAGCACTGAATATCAGAGTCTTCGGCCGTGGCGGCTCCGCGAAGTGCGGGATTTTCGCTCCTTCCGCGTGGAATTCGCTGCGCCGCCCCGGCTTGGGATGCCGGGCTCCCGATCCCGGCTACAACTCCATTTCGACCCGATAGTCTTGCCAGCCCGGAGAATGGAGGATCTTGAATCCCACTCTTTTGGCTACCTCCAACATGTGATGGTTTTCGGAAAGGATGGTAGCGCGGATGACCTTAAGACCTTCGGTCCGTCCAATCTGGACTAGTCTCTGCAGGAGTTGCGTGCCCAGGCCTTGACCCTGCCACTCATCATTGACGGTGAGTGCGAACTCGGCTTCGGGGCGTCCGTGCGACCGACTCAATCGACCCACGGCGAGGATCTCGGACCCGGAGGCATGCGACCCTGCGAGTTGCGCGACGAGCGCCATTTCGCGATCGTAGTCGATGAAGCAAAGCCGGCTCAGGCGGTCGTGAGCAATCCGCTCATCTAGCTTGAGGGGGGCGAAGTAGCGCTGGTAGACACTCTGTCCGGATAGCCGTCGATGGAACTGGACCATAAGAGGTTCGTCCTCTGGACTGATGGGCCGGAGGATTACCTCGCGTCCGTTCTTCAACTTTCCCTGGAAGCTATACTCTGTCGGGTAGGGACGGATGGCTGGTTTCGGTAGCTGTGTCGGGAGCATGGAGGGAGGGTGCAACACCACACGCGCATCCAGTGCCACCAATTGTTCCGGTGAAATCAGGATCGGATTGAGGTCAATTTCAGCAATCCAGGGTTGCTCCAAGACGAGGATACTGAAGCGCACGAGCAGATCCGTGAGCCGGGCCATATCGACACCCTTTTTGCCACGGAAGCCGTGCAACGCTTTGGAAACGCGGGTTCGCTCGATAAGCCGTCGAGCCAGCGTTGAGTTGAGCGGGGGTAATGCCAGGACCGTATCCTGAAAAACCTCCACCATCTGTCCACCTGCCCCGAACAAGATCACGGGGCCGAACTGAGGATCCACGCTGCTGCCTAGAATCAGTTCATAGCCCGTGCGGTCCACCATGGGTTGCACCGTAACTCCTTGAAAGGCCTGGGGCACGCCTTGGCGCTCCACTCCCGCTTTGATGCGGTCCCAGGCTTGGCGGATCGCCGGGGCACTGGTCAGGTTAAGGTGCACTCCATCGACATCCGTCTTGTGTGTCAGGGTCTCCGAATGGAGCTTGAGCACCACGGGATAGCCGATTTCTTCCGCCCGTTGCACCGCCTCTTCGGCCGTATTTGCCAGCTGAGTGACTACGGTGGGAATTCCGTAGCGCTTGATCACTTCCTTCGATTCCAACTCGGTCAGCAGGGTTCGTCCATCGCGTCGCACGTTGGCTAGCAACTGGCTGACAACGCTTCGTTGCCTGCCGGAGGGCTCTTCGCTGGGCGAGCGATCCGGGGTTTCGTAGATGGCCTGCAGCCGAGCGCTGTTTTGCCACATGAGAGTGAAGGCGCGTGCCGCCGCATCGGGAGTGTCAAACGTGGTGATCCCGGCTTCGTTCAGAATGGCCTTTCCCTCATCGACCGAGGCTCCTCCCATCCAGCTGGCTAGAATTGGTTTGGCCATCCGCATCGCGCAGGCGCAGAGCTGTCGGGCCGTGGCGGTTGACTCCGTCATTGCTTGGGGAGTGAGCAGCGCGAGCACTCCATCCGTAGTCGGATCGTCGGAGGCGCGCTGGACCGCTTGAGCAAAGCGTTCGGCGTTGGCATCCCCCAAAACATCGATGGGGTTGCGATGGCTCCATTGGGGAGGCAGGACGCGGTTTAAGTCGTTGATCGTTTCGGGCAGCAAAGGAGCCAGAGTGCCGCCATTGGATACCAGAGCATCCGTCGCCAGCACACCCGGCCCACCGGCATTGGTGACAATCGCCAGCCGTGGGCCGTGCGGCCGCGGCTGCTTGGAGAGCACTTCGGCCAGATCGAAGAGCTCGCTTAAGGTTGCTACCCTTACGACTCCCGCTCGCCTGAAGGCGGCGTCGAGCACCGCGTCACTGCCGGTCAGGGCACCGGTGTGTGACGCGGCCGCCTTGGCGGCGGCGTCGGTATGCCCAACCTTGAGTACGATCACGGGTTTCGTTCGAGCGATCTCTCGAGCGGCTGACAGGAAGGCCCGGGCGTCGCCGACCGATTCCATGTAGCACACGATGCTTTTGGTTTGAGGATCGTCCCCGAAGTAAGTGATCAGGTCGCCCCAGCCCACGTCGAGCATGGAACCCACGGATACAAAAGTGCTGAAGCCTACATTCTCACGAAAGCTCCAATCCAGTATCGCGGTGCAGAGAGCGCCGCTCTGGCTGAGGAAGGCTACTTTGCCAGGTTTGGCCAGGTCCTTGGCGAAGGTCGCGTTTAACTGCAGATGTGGCATCATGACGCCCAGGCAGTTGGGACCCACGATGCGCAGAGATCCCTTCCGTGCTTCGTTCAGCACTTCCTGCTCGAGTCGGACGCCTTCCGGGCCTACCTCCTTAAAGCCAGCGGAGAGGATGATCGCACCTTTAACCCCGCGCGTTACACACTCCGCCACGACACCCGCCACCGTCGCCGCAGGGGTGGCGATCACCGCCAGATCCGGGCACTCCGGCAATGCTTCGAGATTCGGGTATGCTTTTTGCCCTAGGACGGATGGGTGTTTGGGATTGACCAGATAGACCTTCCCGCTGAAGCGCGCGAGATTTTCCACCAAGGATCTGCCTACGCTACCCAGGGACTCGGATGCTCCTACGATGGCGACGCTGCTGGGCGCGAAGATGCTTTCGAGAGGGTGACGCCGGCCTTGCAACAAAATGTCGTGCGCGGACTCTCGTCCGGAGACAGGGAGGGGATTTACAGACATGGTTACGAGTGCTTCTTTTTTAACGCGGTCTCCCGTTCGAGAATGGCGATGGTGGTTTTTAGGATGGTATCGGGATTCAGGGAGATGCTGTCAATGCCTTGCTCCACTAAGAACTGGGCGAACTCCGGATAGTCGCTGGGTGCTTGTCCACAGATCCCGATTTTCCGCTTCCGGGCCCGGCATACGGCGATGACCTGGGCGATCATGCGTTTCACTGCCTCGTTGCGCTCATTAAAGATCGGCGCAACGATTTCGCTGTCGCGGTCCACTCCCAGGATCAGTTGAGTGAGGTCATTGGATCCAATGCTAAAGCCGTCGAAGATGTCGGCGAATTCCTCCGCCAGGATCACATTGCTCGGAATCTCGCACATGACGTACAGCTCGAGCCCCTTGGTTCCGCGTTTCAGCCCGTGTTTTGCCATCTCAACCTGGACTTTGCGACCTTCCTCCACCGTGCGGCAGAACGGGATCATCAGCTTGAGATTGGTGAGGCCCATGTCCTCCCTGACTTTTTTGACGGCTTGGCACTCCAAGGCGAATCCGGCTTGGTAGCGCGGATGGTAGTATCGGCTGGCCCCGCGAAACCCGATCATGGGGTTTTCCTCGGCGGGCTCGTAGTCCTTACCCCCGATCAAATTCGCATACTCGTTGGTCTTGAAGTCGCTCAACCGGAGAATGACGTCCTTGGGATAGAATGCGGCGGCAATCATCGCGACCCCCTGAGCCAGTTTGTCGACGAAGTACTGGGTCTTGTCTTGGTACCCGGCGGTTAAGTCATCGATCTGTTGTTTCTCAGGTCCATTGGGCAACAGCTCATAGTTCACCAGAGCCAGAGGGTGAATTTTGATGTAATTGCTGATGATGAATTCCTCACGGGCCAAGCCGACACCCTCGTTGGGTAGGGCACTCAGGCTCAACGCTTCTTCCGGATTTCCGAGGTTCAGCATGACCTTGGTCCGTGGTCGGGCTAGCGTCTTCAGGTCGGTCTCCTGCACCTCGAAGCCGAGCTTACCCTCATAGACGAATCCAATGTCCCCTTCCGCGCAGCTCACGGTAACGACCTGGCCGTCCTTCAGTTGCTCGGTTCCGGTTTCGGTGCCCACGACGGCCGGCACCCCCAGTTCGCGGCTGACGATGGCGGCATGGCAGGTGCGACCGCCCCGATTCGTCACGATAGCCGCCGCCTTTTTCATGATCGGTTCCCAATCCGGGTCGGTCTTATCAGTTACTAGAATTTCACCCGCGCGGAATTCGCCGATAAATTGCGCGCTTTTGATGACACGCACTGGGCCGGTGGCGATTTTTTCTCCGACACTTCGCCCGGTGGCTAGAATTCGTCCGCGTTGCTTGAGTCGGTAGGATTGGATCCGGTCGACTTGTCGCCGTGATTGCACGGTTTCTGGTCGGGCTTGGACGATGAATAGTTCCCCGGTGTTCCCGTCCTTAGCCCATTCGATATCCATCGGTGTGGGCTGTTTCCGTTTCGCCGAGTAGTGGTCCTCGATCTGACAGGCCCAGCGCGCCAGTTGGAGAATCTCTTCATCGGTGATGGCAAATTGGGCTCTGGCCCCGGGGGCTACCGGTATGTTCTTGACCATTCTGCCCCCGCCGATGTCGTACACCAATTTGAATTCCTTGGTACCAACCACCTTTTGCAAGATGGGTTGGAAGCCGGCTTTTAGCGTTGGCTTAAACACACAGTATTCATCGGGAGTGACCGAGCCCTGAACGACGTTTTCGCCCAACCCGTAAGCTGCGTTGATGAGGACCACATCACGGAATCCGGTCTCCGTATCGATCGTGAAGATTACTCCGCTGGCGGCGAGGTCGGATCTGACCATTCGCTGGACCCCAATGGAGAGGGCCACCTTGAAATGGGCATAGCCCTTATCCGTGCGGTAGGAGATCGCTCGATCGGTAAAAAGAGAGGCAAAGCAGCGTCGGCACGTATCCAGCAGAGCCATGTGGCCGAGTACGTTGAGGTATGTCTCCTGCTGGCCGGCAAAGCTGGCGTCCGGCAGGTCCTCGGCAGTGGCGCTGCTCCGCACAGCCACATCGACCGGATGCAGTTCTCTCCCTTTGAGACTGTCGTAGGCGTTGGTGATCTCCTGTTCGAGGTCCTTAGGCAGCGGAGCAGAGAGGATCAGACTGCGGATATGGGCTCCGCAGCGGCGGAGCGCCTCGACATCCCGAGTGTTGAGACCCTTGATGGAATCATGGATCTGGTCCTCGAGACCGGCCTCCTGAATAAAATGACGGTAGCCTTCGGCCGTGATGGCGAAACCATCGGGGATCCGAACCCCTTTGGGCGTCAGCTCCTGGAACATCTCTCCGAGCGACGCGTTCTTGCCACCGACCAGCGGAACGTCCTCGATAGAGATCTCCGAAAACCATTTAATGTAACGGGGAGCAGGTTTCCGTCCGGGGGCTACCTCAGAGTGAGCCGGACCGAGGGTGTTCTCTTGAGCAAGTCTGGTGATTCTCTGCTTCTTCAACGTGCTGACGCGATCTGCGGTGGGAGTTTTCATAAGGTCAGAGAGCTGGAGGTGGAGGGGTGGAAGCCTTCACGAATTCGTGTTCGCGTTCTCGGACTACCAATACAGGGCAGGGCGCGTGACGGACTACATTCTCGGTCACACTGCCCAGAATGAAGTGAGAAGCACCTGATCGGCCGTGGGTGGCCATCACGATGAGGTCGCTGTTCTGCAGCTCTGCGGTGCGGCAGATCTCGGCGGCCGGTGATCCGTTGAGGACGATGCTGTTGACCACGAGATGCGGGTCGAGCTCGGCCTCCCGGAAGTGAGGCAGGCGCTCGCGAGCTTCGGCCAGAAGGCGCTCCTCCTCCAAGCCTACGGCCGTGGGTGCAAACTCAGCAGGGATCACCTCGGGCACCACAAAGAGCAACGAGAGGCTAGCTTCGAATCGATGGGCCAGGGCGACGGCGTACGGGAGAGCCTTTTTGGATGCGTCCGAAAAGTCAGTGGTGACCAAGATTCGTTTGAATTGCCTGCCCACGTGGGTGCCAGTCGTGGAGGACAGGGCGCGATCGCGGACCGTCAACACGGGGCATGGTGCATGCCTAATGACACGCAAGGTGGTGCTTCCACCCATGACATGAGACCAGCCTCCGAGACCATGGCTAGCCATGATGATCAGATCGGAGGTAGTGTCCTTAGCTTCCTGGCAGATTTGAGCTGCCGCTTCACCGTTCCGCAGTCGGGTAGAGGCCACCTGAGCGGGGCTCACGCCACATTCCTGAGGAAACTGGGGGAGCCGCGACGTTGCTGCATCGCGGAGACCTTTCTCCCTGAGAGCCATATGCACGTAGCCCCACTCTGGGAGACTGGGAGGCTCGATCACATGCAGCCAATGGATTTGGGAATGAAATCGCGATGCCACTTCGCCGGCGAAGCGTCCGCCAAGTTTTGATTCAGGGCTGAAATCCACGGGTACCAGAATTCGGTTGAGAGATACCTCCGGGCCGCGTGGCGAGCCGGTTCCTCTGGATTCGGGTCCCAATTGAGTCGGCGTTGTGCTCATGATTTAGAAGTGACCTTCACATCTTGGACCCGGCGGCAAAACCAGCACTTCGGGGATTGTCGGAAGTTGAGCATTTTTTGAGGCATGACGTAGTGCTCGCGCGGTAGAGTGGTGGGTGCACCGGGATCCGAGTAGGGTGAGGCTTAAAATGGCCGGGAGAGAGTCAGCAGGTTCTTCTGGTTCAATGGTTTCTGTCTCGACTTGGTTTCGGGCTCGGCTATTAGATATCACGCATGCAAAACAGGGACAGACCTGAATGGCGGTTAGTTAAGTCCTAAGCGTTTTTTGGAGAGACGTTTGCGACGAGGAGGATTGGGGAGGTTTGAGAGCATGTATTCGGCGGTTATTTGCTGCATTTGGAGGAGCGTTTCCCAGACCTTCCGTTGGTTGGCT
>JAEUHE010000138.1 GCA_016793885.1 Verrucomicrobiales bacterium | reverse complement strand
CACGATGGGGTTGTGGATTCTATGGCGTTTTCCCCAGGGTAGCTCGTTCCTCCCAACCCTGGGCTTTGAGGCGCAATCCCGTTGGGATAGGGAGGAAGCCCTCCGAACTTGTGGGTAATGCTCAGAGACCTCTACCGCTTTCGTCCCCCGGCGTAGCCGGGATCCCCTGACCTCACCCACTTTTAATCACACGCGTGGGGACCTAGCGGTAGAGGGCTGTCAGCTTTACCTCCAAAAATGCAGACTAGACGATTGGACTCACGAACGGATTCGTTTCTTGAGTAAGGGTGACGTAAGCTTCAGACGCCCGAGGCATCGCTGCGCGATACTCCGTAATTTCATTAGTTCCGGGGGTTCCAGCACCCCCGGCTCATCTCTAGGAACCCTGCGGGTTTGAGCCCGAACGAGGTCCGAAACCAAGGACCAACCCAGGTAGGCGCTATCCCGTTGGGAGAGGCTCGACGATCTGCTTCCCAGTCTCGCCGCTCCTTGGCGGCGTGGATCGCTTGCGCAAAAGCTGCACGCCGGCGGTCCTTGAACGCGCACTCCTTGCAGGTGATGCGGCTCTGGTCGGACCCCAGATGGAGTCTGGCGCCATGGTCCTTCATGGTTTCAGGCCGGCATCGGGTTTTACAGAACTCATTTGAGTTCTGGCGGATGTGTGGTACGGAATCTGCAGGTCGTGCTGAGCGCCTTCCTTATCCTTCTCTCAGGGAATGGCTTTCGATTTGCCAGATGAGAAGTCCTTGGTGATGGTAGCCTAAGATCGATCTATTGCGTTTATGCGGAAAATGAGCCTCCAGCCGGCATTGATTTCTTTGCTTATCCTCGCGTTTTCATTCCTTCCGTCGGCCTCGTTGACGCCGCCTGTTTTGGCGGCCGGAGCCCCGATCGCGTCGACTCTTCTGATCAATGAGATTCAGTTCAATCCGCTGAATGGGGATCGGTTGGAGGAATGGATCGAACTGCTCAACGTCTCCTCCAATGCCGTATCATTGGCGGGGTTTCAACTTTCGAAAGGCGTATCCTTTCAGTTCCCTTCGGTAGCGGTGCCGCCGGGCGGGTATTTGGTGGTGGCTGCGGATCCGGAACGCTTCCGTGAAATTCATCCTGGGGTCACCAATATGGTGGGGGGATGGGTGGGGACCCTGGCGAACACGGACGAAACATTGGAATTGGTGGACGCACGAGGAACGACTGTAAACCAGGTGCATTATGCCACCGAGGGAGACTGGGCGCGACGCGAGCGAGGTGGCGGGCCCGTGCGGGTCGGGAACATCACCCGCTCTGGTAACCAGACCACCGTGGAGTTGTTCGGACATGGGTATACGACGGGAGATCTACTGTTGATCACGGGGGCAGATCAGCCGGAGTACAATGGATTCTTCACCCCCACCGGGATCCAACCCAGCTCCTTCCGCATCAGTGTGCCCGGGAATCCGACGAGCCCCGTTACGGGGCAGGTCTGGTGCCGTCAGGTGGTGGACAACGGAGCAACGGGTTGGTCCTGGGCCAGCGCGGCGGATGGCTTGGGGGCCTCGTTGGAGCTGATCCAGCCAGGGCTGGGCAATGGATTCGGTCAGAACTGGGCAGCCAGCCGAGATCTCGGCGGCACCCCTGGACGGCCGAATTCCGTTCTGACGTCGGACGTCGCTCCGCTGATCTTGGATGCCACCCATGCTCCTGCCCTGCCGCTTCCTGATCAACCGGTGACCATCTCGGCTCGGGTGTTGGGGGAGGAAGGCGACGCGGAATCGGCCGTGACGGTGCATTATCGGGACCACACCGGGCGAAGTCCGGGCGACTTCCTGAGTCTGCCGATGGCCGACGATGGTAAGCACGGCGACGGCCAAGCGTTGGATGGGCGTTATGGCGCGATTCTGCCGCCAATGACCAACGGCACGATCATCGAGTTCTTTATCGAGGCGAGTGACCTGGCCGGTCTGACTCGCATTTGGCCGGCACCCGCCTGGGATACCAATGGGCTGAGCGCACCTTTGGCCAACGCGTTGTTTCAGGTGTCGGACGAGACCGATACCCCCTCCATGCCCACGATTCGAGCGATCATGACCGGCACAGAACGTGCCGGGTTTCCGCCGGTCAACCGCAATGGCGATGCTCAGATGAACGCGACCTTCATCAGTTCCTTTGGCAATGAGACCGAAGTTCGTTACCTGTGTGGGGTTCGGGTGCGCGGCGCCGGATCGAGAAGTCAGACTCCGCCGAACAACCGACTAAACATCCCCAATGATCGGCGCTGGAAGGGGGTCGACGCGATCAACCTGAACAGTCAATACGTGCACTCGCAGTTGATAGGCGGTGCGATCGCCCGGGAGGCAGGCTTGCCTGGGTCCGACGCCTACCTCGTTCAGTATCGGATGAATGGCGTCAATCCTTCGCCCATCACGGCGCCAGGCACCGGGGGATCGCGCGGTGGAGCCGGCTACGGAGCGTTCATCCTGGTGGAGCCGGTTGGGGGAGGCATGGCTGAAAATCTGTTTCCCAACGATGGCGGTGGCAATGTCTATCGGGCATCCACGGGGCAGCACAACGCCGATTTGAGCTATCAGGGAACCAACGCGTCCAGTTACCTCGCCCGGGGATATTTTAAGGCGTCGAATGGAACCGAGAACGATTGGTCTGATCTGATGGCCCTCACTCAGACTTTTAGCGAGACGGCGACGGAGGCTGAGTTCAACGCAGCCATTCCGACGGAAATCGATGTGCTGATGTGGATGCGGTATTTCGCGGTGGGCACGTTGCTGAACTTCGGTGAGACCTCGCTCTTCAACGGACGAGGTGATGACTATGCTCTCTACCGGGGAGAGAAAGATCGTCGGTTCGTTCTGATCGGTCATGACTATGATACCGTCCTGGGGCAGGGGGATACCACGACCTCCTATCCCACCCAGACCAACTCTTCGCTCTTCATCATGTTGAACCCGCCCAATAGTAACGGACGAAACGCGTCGAACGTGCCCTTGCTGAAACGGCTGCTGACCAACGAAACGTTCGTCCCGTTGTTCTTTAGTGAGGTCAAGCGGGTGGCCGATACGGTGATGCATCCGTCCCGGCTCAACTCCTTGGTGGATCAGCTCACCGAGGAGTGGCCAAACGGGCCCTCTCAAACCACTCTCGATCGCATCAAGGATCATGCGGCCCGGCGGCGTCTGGCCGCGCTCGCGCAGATTCCGCTCGCCCTTTCGGTCACCCATTCGCTGCGGACCCTGTCCAACGGGGTCCCGTACACGACCAACTCCACGTTGGCTCTCAGCGGTCTTTCGCATGCCATCGAGACCCGGAGCGTTCGCGTTCAGGGTGAACTGGCGAGACGCTCCGCCTGGGAAGCCCGATGGTTTCGTACGGTCACCCTTCAACCGGGGCTGAACCGGATCCGGATTGAGTCTCTGAACTCCAACCAGGTGGCTTTCGCGAGCACTGATTTGGAGGTTTGGTATGATCGGTTGGAATCTTCGCTGGTAGGCGGGCGCCTGGAGGCATCGACCGTGTGGAGCGCTGCCGCAGGGCCCTATCAGGTGACGAACACCGTAACGGTTGATGCCGGGGCCGAGTTGAGGATCGAGCCCGGCACGACAGTGTACTGGGAGCCCGGCGCGAGTCTGGTGGTGGAGCCTGGTGGGCGCTTGCTGGCGGAAGGAACGCCGGACTCCTGGATCCATCTTACCCGGAGTCCCGGACACGATAAATGGGGTGGGGTCCGCATCTTGGGAGCCTCGGATTCTCCGCAGACTCGGCTTGCGTACCTGGTTCTGGAGGGAAATTCCGATATCGGAGTGCATTCCATCGATGCCGATCTCTTCATGGATCATGTCGAGTTTCGCACGACGGATCGCCAATATCTCTCACTGGACCGATCCTCTTTCGTGGTGCAAGACAGCGTATTCCCGACCGCGACCCGTCCCTTTGAACCGGTTCATGGATCCGGGGGAATACGAGCTGGGGGGCGGGGGCTGTTCTTACGTAACTTTTTCGGTGCAGCCAATGGTTACAATGATGTCGTGGATTTCACCGGAGGATCCCGCCCCGGTCCGATCGTGGAGTTCATCAATAACGTCTTCACGGGCTCGGGCGATGATATCCTGGACCTGGATGGAACCGATGCGTGGGTGCAAGGCAACATCTTCCTGCACGCGCATCGCAACGGTTCTCCCGATAGCGCCAGCGCGGTGAGCGGAGGATCAGGGAACGGGCAGACCTCTGAGATCACCGTGATCGGCAATCTGATCTACGATGTCGACCATGCTGCCTTGGCGAAGCAGGGGAATTTCTACACCCTGCTGAACAACACGATCATTCAACAAACGCCCGCCGGAGGGGAAGATACCGACAGCGGAGTGATCGTTCTCGCTGACCCGGGCACTGGTCTGGGGGCCGGGATTTACCTGGAAGGCAATATTCTCGCCGACATCACCAAGCTCGTTCGTACGCAGGGGATCGCTCAGGTGACGTTCACCAATAACCTGATGCCGCTACCTTGGTCGGGTCCGGGCGGGGCCAACACGAGTGGCGATCCTCAGTTTCGACGATCCATCGTCGGCTTGGATACCTCCTTTGTGACCAATTGGACGGCAGCGCAAGTTTTGTGGGATTGGGTTTCGTTGATGCCTGGGTCGCCTGCGAGGGGCACCGGGCCGGACGGACGCGACAAGGGCGCGGTGATTTCCCCGGGCGTTTCCATCTCAGGAGAGCCCTGGGGCCGAACCCCTGAGCGCCGCGCACGGCTGGTCTTTGGACCGAACCGCCAGGGCAGTGGCATACCCGCAACCGGATTCCCTCTCGGCTCGGGATTCACTCATTACCGGTGGCGTCTCGACGGTGGGTCGTGGAGTGAACTGATCGGGATCGACCAGCCGCTCGTTTTGGAGAATCTCAGCGAGGGTAACCACCAGGTTGAGGCGATCGGACGTCGGGATAGCGGGTATGATCAGAATGAAGCGCTGTTGGGTAAGGACGCCTCGGTATCGATCTCCAGAAGTTGGGTGGTGGATCCCAAAAGCTCCGCCCTTCAGATCTCCGAGGTTTTGGCGGCCAACCGAGGAACGTTGTTGCCGGATGGCCAAACGCCTGACCTGGTGGAGCTGAGGAACGGCGGAACCGTTCGCCTGAACCTGGGCGGGATGTCGATGTCCGACGAGGTCACCAGTCCTTCCAAGTTTATCTTTCCCGACGGGGTGGCTCTTGATCCCGGCGAGTTTCTGGTGCTGTCTGGCGGCACCGGCAACTCTCCCGATCGCCTCTACCTAGGTTTCAACCTCGCTCAGGATGGAGATGCCCTCTATCTCTTCGATTCGTTGGGTAAGGGCAGGGAGCTCTTGGATTCGGTCCAGTTTGGCCTTCAGGTTGAAGACCTGTCCCTGGGCCGCGATGGCGACGGGGAATGGGTGCTCTGTCAGCCGACTTTCGGTTCAGTGAATCGCGCCGCGACCCTGGGCGCGGTAGACTCTCTTCGGATTAACGAGTGGTTGGCGCTTGGAACCGCTCCTTTTGAAGGTGATTTTGTGGAGCTTTACAATCCGGAGCCGTTTCCGGTGGCACTCGGAAACCTCTTCCTTAGCGACAAGATTGTGGGTGATGTGCGTCGACACCTGTTCCCGCGTCTGAGCTTTTTGGCGGGCGGCTCGCACACTCGGTTTTTGGCCGATGGCCAGACCAATTCCGGCGGGGACCACTTGAGCTTTTCGTTGTCCAGCGAGGGGGGGCAGATCGGGTTGTTCCATCCCAACCTGGTCCTGATTGACTTGGCCTATTACCAACCCCAGCTTCCCAACGTGTCTCAGGGCCGAAGCCCGAGCGGAGGCAGTTTGATCCGCAGGTTCTCGGATCCGACCCCGGGCGGTCCCAATCCAGCCGCTCCGAATCCAACGTCCGAAGGGGGAGCCTTGGTGATCAACGAAGTGTTGGCCAGCAACGCGGGTCTGGTGGAGAACGGGAAAACCCCGGACTGGGTGGAGCTATACAACGGGACGACCAACCAGATCGATTTGGAAGGTTTCAGCCTGAGCGACGATGCCCGCGAGCCGCTTCGTTTCGTGTTCCACCCTGGCACCCTCATCTCAGCGGGAGGTTATCTCCGGATCCTCTGTGACTCGGACCTGGCAGCGTCGGCGACGGTCGCGAGCTTCAACTTGGGTGCCTCCGGCGGGGCCATCTACCTTTTCGATAAGCCGGAGCAAGGCGGGGTGCTTCGGGACGCGGTCACCTATGGACTGCAGGCTGCCGATTTCTCGATCGGCCGGGTGCCGGATGGAGGCACCAACTGGCAGCTTGGCACGCCCACTCCCCTGAGCCCGAATACGCCGCTGCCGGCGTTGGGTGATTCGATGGCACTTCGAATCAACGAATGGTTAGCGGATCCGGTCCCGGGCGAGGACGATTGGCTGGAGGTCTACAATCCGGGAGCGCTGCCGGTTTCACTCTCGGGTCTGCGCTTAAGTGATGATTTGGCAAATCTGACCAAACATACCCTGCCGCCGCTGTCGTTCCTCGGATTCGGCACGAACGCTTGGATTAAGTTGGTGGCCGATGGAAACGTTTCGGCCGGTGCGAATCATCTGGGATTTTCCCTGCGCGGAGCGGGCGAGGCCATTGGCATTTCGACCCCCGCTGGCGCGCTCATCGACGGCATCACCTTCGCAGTTCAGGCCCAGGGCATTAGCGAGGGGCGCTTTCCCGACGGGGCGGAGACCCGGACCCGGTTCGCCGGTACCGCCTCTCCTGGAGAGTCAAACTGGCGGGAATCGCCGTTGGTCGCGATCAACGAGGTGCTGACCCACACCGCGCTTCCCTTCGAAGACGCGGTGGAGGTGGTTAACTTAACGGATGATGAAATCGATATTGGCGGCTGGTGGTTGAGTGATGATCGAAGTTTCTTGGAAAAGTATCGTGTGCCGTCACCGATGAAGATTCGACCCCGAGGATTCGCCGTGCTCTACGAGGACACCTTTGGCAACCCGGAGTTGGCCGCCATCGCGATGGGGTTGAGTTCGGGAGGGGATGAGGTGCTGTTGTCGGCCTCGGTGGATGGAAAGCTGACTGGCTACCGAGCCTTTGCGGAGTTCGGCGCACAGCGTCAGAATGTTTCCTTCGGTCGGTATCTGGCCCGCAGTGGGCGCGTGGAATTTGTCGCGCAGGCCGAGAGGACCTTTGGGAGAGACAATCCTGGGACGGTTGAGGAGTTTCGTGCCGGGACGGGGGCAACCAACGGTCCGCCAAGCCTGGGGCCGGTCATGGTGAGCGAAATCCTGTTTCATCCAGCCCCGCCGAGCGGTGGGAGCGACCTGATTGGCGAGTTCGTGGAGTTGCGGAATGTCAGTCGAAGTTCCGTCAGCTTGAGAGACAGCCTCCAGGTGGACGATCGATGGCGCGTGGGAGGTGGGATTGATTTTGAGTTTCCGCTGGGCTCGCGTCTGGAGGTGGGCGAATCGCTGATCATCGTGGCCTTCGATCCGCTTCAGGATCCGAGCCTCTTGGCCGAGTTCCGCCAACGCTATTCTGTTCCCTCGGTGGTGAAAGTGCTCGGGCCGTTTTCAGGCAAGCTTAACAACACGGGTGATACGGTGACCCTCTGGCGGCCGGACCGGACCAGCGACGGGACCTGGAACGACGTTTTGGTCGAGCGAGTTGAGTATCTCAACGGCCTTCCCTGGCCTTCGGGGGCTTCGGGGAGCGGGTTTTCCCTTCAACGAGGAAGTCCTGTCGCATTTGCGAACGACCCGCTGTCCTGGTTCGCCGCTGCGCCAACACCGGGGGACCGATTCCCGGGTACGGATTCGGATGGCGACGGCATGCCCGATGTGTGGGAGGTGGAGAACCAGCTGGATCCCAACGATGCTTTGGATGCGCTGCTGGATGCGGATAACGACGGGCTAACCAATCGTGAGGAGTACGAGCTGGGAAGTCTGCCGCGCGATCCTGCCAGCGGAATGCGGTTCGAACCCGTCCGCCTTTCGGCGGATGGCGCGAGCCTGACGCTTCGATTCCTGGTGGCCTCAGGTCGCGGCTACGTAATCGAATCGACCTCCGACGTGGCGAGCGGCGTTTGGCGTGCTCGCATTCAGCTTGAACCCGGAACGGTGGCTCGTGTCGTCGAGCGCACCGTTCCGGTTAGCGAGCCTCATGAGTTCTTCCGAGTTCGAGCGCTCTAGCAATCACCGCCGTCGCGATGGCACGGCGGTTGGCAGGTGTGGAAGCCTTGGGAACGGGGACATTTTGCCCACGGACCACGCGGACCACACGGATCTGAGGGGAGACCGCAACCCCCACCGCGGGTGCGGGGCGAGTGGCCGAGCCGACTGAAGTTACTGTTCTGCTGAATCACCTCTGACTCCGGGGAGGTCGTCGGGGTTCGAATGTCGTTCTGCAGGGTGCCCGCCAGGGCTGTTGTTCGGTTCACCGCCGTTCGCCCTGCACATCGGCGAGGAGTATCAGCGTGGAGATGAACCCGCGATGCTGAGGGTCAGGTCGATCGTGTCCGACACCTTGTCCTCCGGGGCCTTCGGATTGATGCCGAAGTCCGTGCGCTTCACGCTAAAGTTGGCGCGGAGCACGAGGAGATCTCCCTTCATTTGACCATTGGTTCGGGCGGCCAGCTTGTCCTTGAGATACGTGAACTTCACTGGGACGGTAACCTCCTTGGAAACGCCCTTGATGGTTAAGGTCCCCGTGGCATTCGCGGTGGTCACATCTCCGGTGGTTTTGGCGTCGGTGATGGATTTTGCCTCGAAGGAGATTTCCTTGTTCTTGTTCGCGTCCAGCCACTGCTCGCCGAGCATGTGTTCCTTCATCACGGGATTGGGCACGTGCAGGGAAGCGGTGGCCACGACGATGCGACCTTTGGCGCTGGCCGGATCGGCTGGATCAAAGGAGATGGTTCCGGTGATTCCGTTGGCGCTGCCGTTGATCGCCTCCAGCGGGGCATCGAGTTTGAAGACGACGTTGTTGACGCCCTTGGGGTCTTTAAAGTCGAAGGTTTGCGGCGCGGCGAGGAGGCTGGCGGAGAGGGTGGTCAGGGACAGCGCGGTGAGTACGAGTGTTTTCATGATTTGATAGTGCTGGGTTAGATTTAGTGAGTTGATTTGCGTTTTGGAAATAGAAAAGAGAGTCCGGCGAGAGCGGCGGAGAGGAGGAGCGCCGGCGCCAGGACATCGAGTCCGGGCAGAAAGGCCTTCTCGTAGCGAATTTCTTCCTGCCCGGTCACCTCATCCAGGATCCGTCTCTCCACGCTGGTTTTGGTCCAGCCTCGGTTGGACCCGGTGGCGATCCACCCGGTCAGTGTTGCCAGGGCGAGGATCAGGCCTGTGGTCTGTAGGATGCGGCGCATGTTGAGTTTCCTGTTTAGTTCAGATCGAAGAGCAGCACCTGCCCCGGCGTCTGGGCGGTGAGTTTCAGCTCCGATTCATCGCTGAGCGCCAGGCCGTCTCCCGTGGAGAGCTTGTTGCCGTTCGCGTTGAACTCGCCGGTCGCAACCTGCAGCCAGGCATGGCGTCCGGCTCGAAGGACATGAGCCACGGTTTCCCCGCCCTGGAAGCGCCCGACGAAAAGATCGGCATCCTGGTTGATGCTCAGCGATCCGTCTCGTCCCGATTTCGAGGCCACCAAGTTGAGCTGGCCTGCCGGAGCCTCCCGGAAGGAACGCTCCGCATAAGTGGGCTTCGCCCCTTTCCTGTCCGGTAGGATCCAGATCTGCAGCAGATGAACGGGATCGGACGACGACGGGTTGAACTCGCTGTGCATCACCCCGGTTCCAGCTGCCATGTATTGGACTTCACCCGGACGGATGGTTCGGCCGTTTCCCATCGAATCCCGATGTTCCAAAGCTCCATCCAGCACGACGGTGATGATCTCCATGTCCCGGTGAGGATGCATGTCAAAGCCGCCGCCGGGGTTCACCTTGTCATCGTTGATCACCCGTAAGCTGCGAAATCCCATGTGCCGCGGATCGTGGTAGTCCGCGAACGAGAAGCTGAACCGCGAATCAAGCCAGCCATGGTTGGCATGGCCCCGGTCTTCCGATTTTCGAAGAGTCATCATAGTGTTCGTCTTTCTCGATCGCCCGGGGCTTGGTGCCACCGGGCATGGTCACCCCTCTCATGTATCGCAGGCTACCTGAGACCGCCAATACTTTGATCTTCGCATGGTCATGCCTTTTGGGCATAGTGGCGCGATGGAACTGCGACATCTTCGCTACTTTATCGCTGTTGCGGAGGCGAAGAACTTCACCAAGGCCTCTCAGCGGCTGCGGGTGGCTCAGCCTGCCTTGGGTCGCCAGGTGAACGACCTGGAAGAAGCGCTGGGCGTGAAGCTGCTGGAGCGCAGCCCGCGGGGCGCCAGCCTCACCGTTGCAGGCGAGGCATTTCTGGCGGAGGCGCGTGCCGTCCTCCTGCGTCTGGAGGAGGCTGAGCGGGTGGTCCGCGCGTTCGCAACCGGGGAGCGTGGCGAGGTTCATCTGGGCTATGCCCCGTCCCTCACCGTGGAGCTGCTGCCGCGGATTCTGCACGCCTATCAGAACGAGGCCCCGGGAGTTCGTGTTATCCTGCATGACTTATCCACGGGGGAGATGCTTCGCGAATTGATGGAAGGGCGGCTGCAGGTCGCCTTGATGGTTCAGCTGGCGGAGCGGCTTCCCAAGAGCCTGGTGTTCGAGGAACTGTGTCGCTATCCGACCTGCGTGGCTATGCCGCGGGAGCATCGACTCGCCGCGGGCAAATGGGCCCCGCTCGAGGAGGTGGCTCACGAGCGGCTGGTGGTGTACGGCGTCGAGGAGTATCCGGAGTATCATCAGATGCTGGCCGAACTGTTCCAGTCGGTGGGAAAGAGGCCCACGATTGGGGAGTCGCATGACAGTGCAACCAGTCTGATCGCAGCGGTGGAGGCCCGACGCGGCGTAGCGATCGTGCCCTCGTCGCTGTCCTGCCTCGCTGGCGCGCGGCTCAAGGTTCTTCCCCTGCGGCCGGCACCTCCACCGTTGGTGGTAGGCATGGCCTATCGGCATCGCGAGCTTTCCCCTGCCTGCCAGCGCTTGGTAAAACTCGTGCGATCATTGCCCACCGCCAAAGCCGCCCCGCGAGCCATCGGCTAAGGGACCCTGCACGGCCCCTCAACCTCCTCCAGCCTGGAGCATGCCGTTAAGCTTGTCTCGGGAAGCAGGTGCTCCCAGCGTGCCCCCACTAGCTTCAAACCTGCTTTGTGGCGGCGCGAGGGCATCGAGTAGTCATAGCTGAGTCGGACCGGGAGCGCTGGACGGAGCAATCGCGAGGACCCGAATTTCTGAGTGGTATGCTCCTGGATGAAACGCAGGACCTGCGCGCGCTCGCCCTCCGGGATCCCTTCGCGAATCCGCGCGATGGGCAGCCATCCTCCCTCGTGGCGGATCCCCAGGGAGTAATCTGATCCCGCGTCCCCAACCTGGACCGACAGGAGCACGGCGGTGCAGTGTCTGCGCTTGTTCGGCAGCCATAGGCCATCCTGTGGATGCCAGCGTTGGCTGCCAGGATGAAGCGATTGCTCGGACCGGAGCAGAATTCCGGCATAGCCACGCGCTTGTGCCTCCGCTCTCGCGGATGCGATTCGGTCCCAGCCCCCCAATGGCAGGGCTGGGATGCGGCGGAAGAGTGCTGGCTCGGGCTCGGACTGGGATGGCGTTGCGCCGCTGAAAAGTTCGGGTTGCTCCTCCCGTTCCTCCCCGGATGTATTCCCGCGTCGTTGCGGCGGCATCGGGGCCTGTTTGGCCGCGTGGCTTAGGAGGTGGGTTAGGCATTCACTCCGTTGACTCAGCGGCCGATCACGTTGATCCGATCCGCGATACTCCAGGACATCCTGGACCCAGAATTGTCCGGCAAGAGCCTCGGTGGATCGGCCCGACAGTAGCTCGGGCGCATGCTCCACCCAAACGCCTTCCAGAACCAAACCGGTCTCCAGCGAGTGGGCGGCATCGATTAGTTTCGGGAGTGAGTGGTTGAGCAAATCGCCATCGGCCGACCACGCCCACGTGACAGTGCTTCGGCGGACCAATTGCACGCGTCGTCCGTAGGGCACCCACTCACATTGCCAGTCTCGCTCCGACCGCCCGGAATCGTTTAGTCCTGACCATTCGCCGGGTTGTGCCCACGGCACTGGCCAGCCGAGTGCTTCCTCGCTGGAGGCGGGAGCCGTCAGCCGCGCCAGCCAATCGGGGATCGTGGGGAAAGATGGCGCTGTCTCGAACCTTTGGAGAGCCAGCGGGACAATAATCCCGTATCGGTGCGAGAGCGCAGTGGCGAGTTGTTTCCGGCTGAGCCGGACGTGGAGGCCGCCGAGGAGCAGCCGATGCCAGAGCCGTCGGGTCGCCAGGTCCAGTTCCTGCCATGCGGAATGGAGAAAAGCCTGTTGCGCTGGGTGATCGAGCCCGCGGAGCGGCAGGTAAAACTTGGGGAGCAGCGTGGTGAGGGTAGCGGACTGCGGTCGGATGGCCCGAGGCACCAGCAAGGCCGTCAACTCAGCGATGTCGCCGACTTCGTCGCGGCAAGCCGTCGACAGCCACTCGGGAAGGCCGGCCGCTTGGGCGGCCGCGTTGAGCAGTTGCTTTTGATTGAGCACACGCGGGATCGCGGCCGCGTTGAGCAGAAAGGAAATGGCGCAGTTCAGCTCGTCAGCCGGAACGGCGAGCAGGTAGTCGAGCAAGGTGCTCAGGCGGCCTTCCTCGGAGGGGGAAGTCTCCAGGCGATCGATGAGTGTTGTGAAGCGCTTCACGATGGTCGCTCGCGATCCTCCCTCGCGGTCTCATCTAGGTCCGTTGGGGGGGCGGCTCGACGTTTCACCGGTGCGATCTCTTCCGCCGCATAGCCGTTCTCCCGCAGCCAGCGGACGAGCGGGGCGGTGTATCCGTGGGTGGCCCAGACCTGCCCGGCTCCGGTGGCGCGGATAGCCGAGATAAGTCCCGGCCAATCGGCATGATCAGAGACGGCAAATCCGGAAGACCTACGTAGTTTTCCCCGTGGCAGCATCCAGCCCGAAGCCATTCCGATTTCCGTGTCGCCGCACTCTTGAAAATCCTCGGAGCCTACGAACTGGGGAGGGGCGATGAGCACACCGCTGCCTCGAGCTGCCCTCATTGCGGCACGGGTTGCCCTCTGATAGCTTGGAAACCTTACCCCGGCCGCTTGGTAATGGGGTAGAAAGGTTTCCACCGAGGGGTGCACCAGGAGGGGCCCACATCCGCTCGGCAGGCTGGCCAGCAAACGCGGCGCTTTGCCGAGCGAGTATCCCAACAGGAGACTCATCCGGTTCCGCGCCTGGTTCCGTTGGCACCATTCGCCGATCTCGGCGAATATCTCGGCTGAGGGAGCCCATTGATAGATGGGGAGTGCAAAGGTGGATTCAGTGATGAAGGTGTGGCAGGGAACCGGTTCGAAGGGCGTGCAGGTGGGGTCTGGCTCGATCTTGTAGTCGCCGCTGATGACCCAGATTTCGCCGCCGCGTTCGAGCCGGACCTGGGCGGATCCCAACACGTGGCCCGCCGGGTGAAACGAGACTGTGACTCCGTGGAAGTGAATCTTCTGTCCGTAGGGGATTCCGGTGATGCTGGGGTTTCGGCCGAGTCGTTGCCGCAATACGCCGACACCTTCCGCCGCGGTGAGGTAACTCGCGGAGCCCGGGCGAGCATGATCACTGTGGGCATGGGTGATGATCGCTCGCGGCACGCCTCGGGTCGGATCGATATAGAAATCCCCCGCAGCGCAGTATAGTCCTCGGTCGGTCACGGAGACCATAGCGATCCCGCGACTCAGGGAGCCTCACGAAATCGGAACGGGTCCTTGCCCGTCAGCGCGGTGCTGGTTATGGTTGGGCACCAGTACTTTTCCACGTGTTCCACCATCAGTTCGGTGCCTCGGAAATGGCTTACGTAGGGATACTGACGGGGATCGTACATGGTATCGGTCATATCTCTCATGAGCACCACGTTCTTACCCATCCTCACCATCTGACGAATGGCAAAGGGCCTGCCCAACACACACATGTTCAGATGCACGCCCATCAGGATCACATTCTTGATCCCGCGCGCTTGGAGCAAGTTGTAGGTCTCTTGGCCGTTGTCCGTGATGGCGTCGTCGGGACCCATCTCCAGGCTGGCGATCTGGCGGGTCCACGCTTCGCGGATCGTGCATTTTTGAGGGCAGTCGCAACCCATATCGCTATCATCGATCGGCAGTGCTCCCTCATGGTCGGGGTCGGGCCAGCACCAGGCGGTCCCCCAGCGATCGGTAGCCGACAGAGGTTTGGGGGTCTTGGCAAAGGGAGCCTTCAACGCCAGTTGGCGCTGCGGCGTTTTCTGATAGAAGGAGACCACGCTGCTGGGGGCGTGGATGATGAAGATTCCCTGGCTTCGCGCGGTTTTGACGACGTCATTCATGGGGCCCGCCAACTCGACGACACGGCGAGCCGCGGAACGGCACCAGTGGTCATCCCACATGTCGCAAATGATGATGGCGGTTTCGTTCGCCTTCCATCGGGCCTTCTTTTCGCGCTGCTGGAAGGCTGGGCCATCCGCCGCTTTGGATTTGGAGCGGACGCGGGAGCGAAGCGTCAGGGAGATCTCGGAGTGCGCCTGAAGGTTCATGGGGAGTAGGGAGCCGATCAGCACCAGCGCCGTGAGGATTCTGGCAGCGTTTGGTCCGGAGCACGTGAGTTGCATGGAGAATCACTTAGCACCTCGGGACGGAATTGGACAATCAAAAGCGGGCGGGGCGGGGCGGGGAAAGCGAACGGCCGGAAGCGAGCGCTTCCGGCCGTTGGTCTTGAGTTCGATGCCCTCGGTCAGGGCTGGGTTGGCTGAGCCGCGTGCTTAGGAGCAACCGAGGCTCTCGCCGCAGTTCATGCACTTGTAGCAAGCGCCGTTACGCACGGCGATGTGACCACAGTTCGGGCAGGACGGCGCGTCGTGCTGGTTGACGAAGGTGCTGCTCAGCGTCAGGGCGTGTCCATTGCCCGGTCGGGACGGCTTGATGGCCGTCGGGGTGGACCGCGATGAGCTTACGGAGATCACGTCGTTGTCTTCCGCCAGGGGCAGCTCGGCTACCGGCCGATTAACCGTTTTTTTTTCAGCGTCCTCCAGGCCCGGGATGGGCAGCTCCGGCTGGATCTTGGGAGCGTTTTGCTCGCGATATCCCGGGATGAACTGGCAGGCCATCCAGCGGAACACATAGTCGATGATGCTCGAGGCGTTGCGGATGTCCGGGTTGCGGGTGAAACCGCTCGGCTCGAAGCGCTGGTGAGCGAATTTCTTGACCAAGGATTCCAGGGGCACGCCGTATTGCAGCGACATGCTGGTCAGGGCGCCGATGGTATCCATCAAGCCGCCGATGGTCGAACCTTCCTTCGCCATGGTGACGAAGAGTTCGCCTGGTTGGTTGTCCTCAAACAGGCCCACGGTGAGGTAACCTTCATGCCCGGCGATCTCGAATTTGTGGTTCACCGCCATGCGGGTTTCCGGCAGGCGACGGCGGAGCGGTTGGCCGACTTCCTGGCGCAACTGGCTGACTTCAGTCTCGAGTTCCAGGATGCGCGTTTCCAGGGACGCATTGGTCGCGGCGGCTGAGACTTTCTCCCCACCCTCAGTGGTCTTTTTGGTGTTGAGCGGCTGGGAGCGTTTGGAGCCATCCCGGTAGATCGCCACGCACTTGAGTCCCATCCTCCACGCTTCGATGTAGGCGGAGCGGATGTCTTGAACCGTGGCCTCCGAGGGCAGATTGACTGTCTTGGAGATCGCGCCGCTGATGAAGGGCTGAGCCGCGCCCATCATCTTCAAGTGGGCCTGATAGTGGATGCTGCGGACCCCACGATGAGCCTTGAAGGCGCAATCGAAGACCGAGAGATGCTGAGACTTGAGGCCGCTGGTGATAATCGCACCGTCGTCCCCGGTGACGTCCTCGATGGTATCGTATTTCTCGATGTGAGCGACGATGGAGGCGGCTTGATTGGCGGAGTAGCCGAGGCGCTCGAGGGCCTCGGGCACGGTGCGGTTGACGATCTTCAGCATGCCGCCGCCGGCCAGCAGCTTGTATTTGACCAAGGCGATGTCGGGTTCGACTCCGGTCGTGTCGCAATCCATGAGGAAGGCGATGGTGCCGGTGGGGGCCAAGACCGTAACCTGCGCGTTGCGATAACCCACTTCCTTGCCGCGGGCCAAGGCGCCGTCCCACGCCGCTTTGGCTTCGTCCTTCAGATAGTTGAACTCACGGCTGGGTTGGATGCTGTCGGCCGCTGCCCGGTGCAGTGCGATGACCTCAAGCATCGAGTCGATGTTGTTCTTTTTGGCCGGCTTGCTGACGCCAGCGCAGCGGGCATCCTCATAACCGCGGAACGCTCCCATGATGCTGGCCAGTTCAGCCGATTGTTGATAGGCGTGACCGGTCATGATGGCAGTGATGGCCCCGGCCAGCGCGCGCCCCTCATCGGAGTCGTAGGCCAGTCCGTAGCTCATGATCAGCGAGCCCAGGTTGGCATAGCCGAGTCCCAGCGTGCGGAAGATATGCGAATTCTCGGCGATCGCAGCGGTGGGGTAGCAGGCGTTGTCGACCAGGATTTCCTGAGCCGTGATGAACAGGCGCACGGCCGTTTTGAACCGAGCCACATCGAAGGTTCCGTTCTCGCGCTTGAACTTCATGAGGTTCAGCGATGCGAGGTTGCAAGCGGTGTTGTTGAGGAACACGTACTCGCTGCAGGGGTTGGTGGAGTGGATGGGTTCGGTGCCCTTGCAGGTGTGCCACTTGTTGATGGCGCCGTCATACTGGAGACCAGGGTCCCCGCAGATCCAAGTGCCCTCGGCGATCTTGTCGAGCAGTCGGGAGGCGTCCTTCTTCTGCAGCTGCTTATTGCCCGTGACGGTGCGTGTCCACCATTCCCGCCCTTCGGTCGACGCGCTCATGAACTCGTCGCTGACCCGGACGGAGAGGTTTTCGTTCTGGTACATGACGCTGCCGTACGCCTCGCCGTTGAAAGAGCCGTCATAGCCCTGCTCGATCAGAGCCCAGGCTTTTTTCTCTTCCTTCTGCTTCGCGTCGATGAATTCTTCAATATCTCCGTGCCAGTCCCGGAGAGTGTTCATCTTGGCGGCGCGGCGGGTCTTGCCACCCGACTTCACGACGTTGGCCACCTGGTCGTAGACTTTCAGGAAGGACAGCGGACCGCTCGGGCGACCGCCGCCGCTCAGCTTCTCCTTGCTGGAGCGGATGGGGGTCAGGTCAGTGCCGGTGCCGGACCCGAACTTGAACAGCATGGCCTCGCTGTAAGCGAGGTTCATGATGGACTCCATGTTGTCATCCACCGATTGGATGAAGCAGGCGCTGCATTGGGGATACTCGTACTGGGTGGGGGCGCGTTCGGACTTGAGCGACTTGCGGTTGAAGAACCAGTTGCCTTTGTCGGAACGCTTGCCGATGCCGTATTGATGATGCAGCCCGACGTTGAACCAGACGGGGGAGTTGAAGGCGCCGTATTGGTTCACACACAGCCAGGTCAACTCTTGGTAGAACAGCTCGCCATCCTGCTTGGTGAAGTAACCGTCAGCGATGCCCCAATCGGCGATGGTGCGGGTGACGCGGTGAATCAGTTGCTTGACCGAGACCTCTCGCTCGGGAGTGTTTTGCTCCCCGTAGAAATATTTGGAAACAACCACCTTGGTTGCGAGCTGTGACCAGGACTTGGGCACCTCCACGTTGGACTGACTGAAGATGACCTTGCCCGCATCGTCCGTAATCTCGGCCGTGCGGCGATCCCATTCGATCTCATCGAACGGTTGAACTTTGGGGTTGCTGAACACCCGTTCCACGCGGAGCGTCTTACGGGCCGATTTCTTAGAACTGGAGCGGGGGACACTCACGCGGCCAGTTTTACGTCGAGAGGGGGCGGAGGCGAGTACATCTTCACGGGCATCGATCATGGCGAGATTCTTTTTCAAACTATTAACGGTTATCCTTTGCTCTACATCCGGGCAGAGCGGATGCAGGCATTCATTTCAAATCCAGGTACTTCCACGGACAAAACTGAGCTGAGAACTAAGCTGAATTACGGGCGGTACGGCAAAAAATTCCCACCCTACAGAATGCGTAAACAACTCGCTAACCGCAGGGTAACCCCAATTAGTGGGGGCGGGTGGTGAATGTATGCCCAATATTTTGTGGGGGGCAAGAGGATTTTGAAGGAAAAGTTATTGGTCAGTTATTCGCCGGTTTATGGACCCGAAACGCCTTCAAGATCAGGCGTTTTTCTGAGTTGTTCCCATCGCCCTCTCGCTTCGCAAAACCGTCGGTAACCTCACGTGGCAGACCTAGGCGCTCGGGACGGCGGAGACAGGTCGCTCCAAGGAAGAGTTTTGCCCACGGAACACACAGAACACACGGAGTCGGAGGGAATTCAGCAGAACAGCAACCGAGAGATCCGTGGTTGAAACTTCCGTCTTGGGTTTCTCTGGAACTGCTCTTCTCTGCGTCCCTTCAGACGTGGCGTCCTTTTGGTCCTTTGCTGCTAGGCGGGCAATCGACGGCGGATTCTCGTCGTCACATCCTTGGAGAATCGGTCGAGATGTTTCTGAATGAATGCGACTGGATCCGCTTGGGGATCTTGAATCAGGGGAGTCAGATCCATCACGTATTCCAACATCTTGGCATTGTCGCTGTGATGAGAGGCCAGATAGGTGGCATTCGCCCGCTTCCGTCCCAGAGTGGCGAGGTCGTAGCGTTTGCCTCCGCTGATCTGTGAATCGAAAATTCCCATCAACGCAGCGGACAAATTCTCACGAGGACTGCAATTGAGCAGGACCTTGTCCTCATCGACCATCCAGTCCAGGTCGCGCCAGACCTCGCAGCCATAGAGCTTTTGCGGGTGCTGAGTGGGAGGAAGCGTCCGGAGGGCTTCGATGACCGCCATCACGACTCCGATATGCGTGTCGTGCTTGTCGGCGAGGTTGTGGGTGTAAATCACTTGGGGGTGGACCCGCGACAGAATTTCGCGAAGGTCGGCCACCACCCGTCCCGAATCCGGGGTTTTCACGGCGGAGCTGGGAAAGTCGAGCTGGATGGCGGCGGCGTACTCACCGACAAACGCCGCCTTGCGCTGCTCGTGGCGTCGCACGGCTTGGATCTGATCATCCGAATAGCTGGCGTATTCCTGAATCCGTGAGCTGCCCCGCCCATCGGTTACCGTGACACCGGTGAACCAGCGGTCCGTTCGTTGGTAGCATTCCAAAATGCCGTGGAGGGCCATGAACTCGAGATCATCCTGGTGAGCTCCGATCGCGAGATGAGTGGTTCGGGCCAGGGCCTGGTCGAGGGGTACCTGGTCGGGAACGAAGACATCGGCGGTGGGCTGGCTAAGCTTCATGGATCAAGATTTTGAGTTCAGGAGGGGCAAGCTGGCGGCGGCGACTGCCTGGCCGTGGCGCTTGCTTTTCTCGTCGGGAATGTGCAGTGAGATGCGGGCGGCGAGTTCGGGAAACTCGGTCTTCAGAACTCTCCGAGCCTGATCCAAAAGAAGGTCGCCTCCCGCTCCGGAAGTCACGCGTCCGAGCGTGAGCACGTGCTCCAGTCCGTAGAAATCAGCATACTGGGCTACGGCGTATCCGTAGTAGACGCCAACGGACTCGAAGATCTGTGCCGCGCGGGCGTCGCCTTTCTGGAGAAGCTCCTGGACATGTTTGAGCTGCTCGGCGGGGTGGCCCGGCGGAAGGGTGATTCCGATCACGTTGGCGAGGCGGATCACCGCTTGTTGAGAGAAGAATTGAACGCCGCATCCCCGGTCCTTGGACCACTCATCGATCGGGGCGTCCGGATGGTAGTCCACGGGAGCGAACGCGAGTTCGTTGAGCCAACCCAGGATTCGGCCGCTGCCGTCCAGCCATCCAGCGGCAAGGCTGGAGCCCATTGCGACTCCCAGAATGCCTTTCAGTCCGAGCGACATGCCACCGGCCAGAGCGGTGACATCTCCATCGTTGGCGACTTCCAGCGGAACATTCCATTCGCGCTGCAGTCGCTTGAATAGCGTCCGGGCCTTGGCTCGGAACAGCGCGAGCGGGACGCTGCGGAAGAGGGACGCCACGCGCACCTCGTTGTCGAGGATGATGCCAGCGGAGCTTCCGCCGATCGCATCCACGCGGGGCAGGTGGCTGGCGGCGAGCTTCAAGCCTTCCTGGATTTTCTGGTAATGCCACTCGGGATCGGGTTGCACTCGGGGATCCCACGGAATTTCGGTGGTGAAGAGGACCTTTCCATCTTGAACCGCTGAAAGTTTGTAGTCGCTGGCTCCGAGATCGAAGCCGATACGGCATCCGTCGAGATGCCCCCCGAGGATGGTGGAGCACTCCTTAGCGGGCGGCAGTTGGGCGGCTGATACCCGCTCGAAACGAAATTTTTGGTCGTAGGATTGCTCCATCAGCTGCGTGTCGAAAGCACGCTCACCGGTGGCGGAGTAGCGTCGCTGCAACTCGGCTCCAATCTCGTCCGGGGCGCTGAGCCAGATTCGCCAGCCGCCGATTTGCCACAGGAGGGATTTTAGCCACCGATCCAGATACAGCAACGTGTCAGCGGTCGGGCCGCTCAGGAGGATCTCTGTCTGATGCCGGCTGACATAGCCTTGGTTGCGTTCCAAAGCCACCTCGACAGTGGCGCGCTGGCTGGTGCGGGCCACCGCCTGCTGATAGGCCCGGTTTCCCAAGGACATGGGAAAGAACGGAATGGGAATCGGTGCTAAGACCGCGGGTTTCTGAAAGAGAATCGAATGGCCGACCATAGTCGGCGGAAGAATGTCCAAACTCCTGCTGAGGAAGCAATAAGGAAGAGCGTTCTGGATTCGAATGCTGACGATTGAGTCGATTTGTCCACTCTGGGCACATCGCGTCCACCTTCCCCCCTACCTGCGGGTGTACAAATTCCCACGCGCTTTCAGCAAAAAAGGGTGCCTGTCACCTCAAATGCACGCTTGCACCTCTTGGCCAAGCCCTTAGCTTTACCCTATGCCGATCACCGATCGAGGTTGGTTCTGGATTGCCGTAGCGGTCTACGGCGTCAGCACCTTGTACTCGATCTTTTTATTGCGAGGAGGTTTCCGCCAGGACAACCGGGTGAACTACCTCCTGCTCCTGATGGGCTGGGTTGCACACACGTTTTCCATGGCGAGTCGCGGGTTCTCGCTGCAGCGCTGTCCGATCAATAATCTTTACGAAGCGACCATCTTTATCGCCTGGACGATCGTGACGACCTATCTGGTCATTGGTGCCTGGTCGCGCGTGCGTTTTCTAGGGGCGTTTGCCTCCCCGATTCTTCTGGGCATCGGTGTTTTTGCCCTGATGCCTTCGTTGGATCCTCCGTATCAGCCGCAGCATCCCAATTTCTCCGGGGGCATGCACAGTCTGCATGCGGCTCTGATCCTCCTGGCTTCGGGAGCCTTCGGTTTAAGCTCGGTGGCGGCGTGGATGTACTTGATGCAGGATCGAGACCTTAAGCGAAACAAGCTGCGGGCGATGATGAACCGTCTGCCTCCCATCCAACGGATGGAGCAGATCACGCGTCGCTTGATGCAGGTCGGGCTGGGTCTTCTGACCGCTGGTTTGGTTTCTGGCGCGCTCTGGCTCAAGGAGCGACATGGGGTCTACTTCAAGCCGGATACGACCATCATCTGGTCGGGAGGCGTTTGGCTCATGTATGGCATTCTGACGGTGATGACCCATCGATTTGGCTATCGCGGCCGTCGCTTTGCCTTGGGTGCTGTGGGGGGGTTCGCTTTCGTGATTCTCACCTTCTGGGGTTTTTACCTTCTATCTGGACTGCACCAACCAGGGCCCGGCAACCCGGTGGCACCCTCTTAAGCATCCCATGGGCATTTACGTCATAGGACTGAGTCATCACACCGCTCCCGTGGAGGTGCGGGAGAAGATGGCCTTTGCGGAGGTGGTGATCCCGGAAGTGCTTGCTCGACTCCGCACGCAGGGTTTGGCCGACGAGGCGGTGATCCTTTCGACCTGCAACCGGATGGAGCTGTATGTCGCGAGTTCCTTGGAAGCGAGGCAGGCGATTCCGGAGCTGCGGCGCTTTCTCCTGGCGGAGCGGCAGGTTTCCTCCTCGTTGAACGACGAGCTTTACGGACTTGGAGCGCCTCAGAGCGTGGAGCATCTGTTCAAGGTCGCCTGCGGTCTTGACTCCATGGTTCTGGGTGAGACCGAGATTCTGGGCCAGTTGAAGAAGGCCTACGATCTCGCCTTGCAGCATCGCTACACCGGCAGTCAGCTCAACAAGGCATTCCAGCGAGCGTTCAATGTTGCCAAGCAGGTGCGCACCGAAACTCAGATTCAGCGCGGGAGCATCTCGGTGGCCTCGGCTGCCGTAGAACTCTCCGAGAAGATTTTTGAGTCGCTTTCAGATCGTCAGGTCATGGTGATCGGGGCAGGGGATACCAGCGAGAAGGTGGCCCGAGCACTGCTCTCGCGCGGCGCGCGCAGCGTGCTCGTCTCGAACCGCTCGTTCGATCGCGCAGAAGCGATGGCCAAGGAGTTGGGCGGGCGAGCCATTCACTTCGAACGGTGGGACGCCGAGTTCCACAACATCGACATCGTCATTAGCAGCACCTCCGCTCCCCACTATATTCTGGATCGATCCAAGCTGGAGCCGCTGATGAGGCTGCGGGAGCAGCGGCCGCTTCTGTTAGTGGATATTGCGGTGCCGCGCGACATCGATCCGGAGGTCAACTACCTCGACAACGTGTATCTGTACAACGTGGATGACCTGCAGAGCATCGCCGATGGCTACCTGAAGCAGCGCCAGGAGGAGATTGGGGCCTGTCTGAAGATCATACGCGAGAAAGCCAACGCGCTGTTGACCGGAGCCCGTCCGGCGCATCCCGCCCCGGGGACACAGCCGGCCTTGAGTCCTGAGTGATTCGCGGCGAGATGCTTCGTTTGACCTTGAACCTATGACTGTTTCCAAACCCTTGATCATCGCCACCCGAGGCAGCGCGTTGGCTTTGGTTCAAGCGAACGCCGTGCTGGCGCAGTGCCGTGCCGCCTTTCCGGATCGATCCTTTGAGATCCGGATTTTCAAGACGACCGGCGATAAGCTCCAAACAGCGTCCCTCGCCAACACCGAGCTGCCCAAGGGTCTGTTCACGAAAGAGCTGGAGGTGGCCTTGCTGAACGGGGAGGCGGATCTTGCGGTGCATAGCCTCAAGGACCTGCCGACGTCGTTGCCAGAAGGACTGAAGCTCGGCGCCGCGGGACGTCGGGAGGATGCGCGCGACGTGCTTCTCTATCGTTCTGGCCAAGGAACTCTTCACCGCGGGTTTCCTCCTGGTCTCACGGTGGCCGGGTTGCCTAAGGGAGCGACGGTGGCCACGAGCAGCACCCGCCGCGCGGCTCAGTTACAAGAGCTGCGGCCCGATCTTCAGGTGGTTCCCATTCGAGGTAACGTGGGCACCCGATTGCGCAAGCTCCTCGAGCAGGAGGACGTCGATGCCACCCTGCTTGCAGCGGCAGGGCTGCGTCGGCTCGGGTTCACCCAGGATGCGTCGGATTGTCTGAGCGGTGGGCCCGCCGACAAGGAACCGGTGCCAGCGGGGCAAGTTCGAGCGAGCTATCTGGCGGTCGATGAAATGATCCCATGCGTCGGCCAAGCGGCGATTGGCATCGAGGTGCGTGAGGGGGATGCTTTGCTCGATCCGGTCTGCGCTGCCCTGACGCATGTGGATACCGAAGTGTGCGTGACGGCGGAGCGAGCTTTTTTGAACGCCATGGGCGGTGGCTGTCAGGCCGCCGTCGCGGCCTTGGCGGAGATCGGCGCCGGAGGTCTCGAAATGCGAGTGGTCTCCTACCTGAACGGTCAACCTCGTCGGGCTCGGGGCATGGGCTCGAAGGAAGATCCTGCTGCCTTGGGACGCCGGCTAGCCGCCGAAGTCTCAAGCTAGCAACCTGTCCGACTTGTCCCCACCCGAGGCGAGTCCGGCTTTGAGCCTCATCTCTGGGCTGCAGCGGTGGAGGCGGTGTTTGAATCATCAAGAGGGTGCTTGGCTTTCGGAGGTTCATGCTGCGTGGATCAGAGAAAGCGAAGCTGGAGCCGACCCTGGCGCTACCTCTGCGGCATCTCGTTTGGGCACTTTTTGCCGCTTCTCCCCGACTCGCGGCAGCTTCGTTTGACAAGCCCAACCTTTGCGCCATATTGCAATTACTTCGAAGTTCTGGAGTGGCCTAGTTTGGCTGTCGGTTAGACGTAACCCGATGATTCTCGAGTGAGGATTTCGGCTCGATCCAACATGAATGAGTCATCCTGGCAGCGCCGCCTAATGTTTTCGCCTCTGCCTCGGGTGATGGTTGTTTCTTTGCAACGTCGCATCCAATCGTGTGAACCATCTCAGTTTTCGCAAGACCGTCGGAGCCCTGCTCGGGGAAGCAGTGATTTGGCTGCGTCCCAAGGCGATCCAGCAATCTGAGCAGATCTTTGCCTCCGAGACCATTTGGCAGCGTCTCATCAAGGCCGCGGTCTACCGCCGCGCGGTCCTTTCGACCAACCAATCTGAGCTGGAGGATTTGCATCGCCGTTATTGGTCTAGCCAGGAAGCCGATCGCTTTTTCGACCAGATTCGGGGGCGAGGTCTGGAACATCTCCAGAGTCACCACTCAGAAATCATCGATTGGATGCGCGAGTTGATGGCGGATCGCCCCAACACGTTTCGACAGCTCTGCGAGATCGGCTCGGGCAACGGAAGGGTATTGAACTATCTTTCACAGGCCTTTCCGGAGGTTGAAACCTTCACCGGCATCGATGTTTCCATCCGTCAAACGGCCCGGACCCAGGAACAGTATCGCGATTCGCGCCTGCACTTTGTGGCGGACGACGGTTTGAACTGGCTGGAGGCTCATGCCAAGCCCGGGTTTATGGTGAGCACGCACGGCGGTGTCTTGGAATACTTTACCGAGCCCCGTGTGAAACGGCTGTTCGAGCTCATCGGCTCGACGGCGGCACCATCAGCGGTCGCCATTGTGGAACCCTTGGATGAAGACTTTAGCCTAGCCAAGGAATTGCATTCTCGTCCCGCCGGCCAGGAGCTGACCTTTTCACACAACTACCCTCTGCTCGCCTGGCAGGCCGGTTTGGAGGTGCTGCACCAGAAGGACGTCGTGTATCCTTTCGGCCGGAGGCTCATGATGGTGGCTGCCTCTCCCAAGCCGAGGTAGCTCAGTCTCTCGCCCCAAAGGCAAAGAGCCCGCAGCAAGCTGCGGGCTCCTGGTCAAGAAGTGCTTATTACCCACTCGTAAGAAGTATCCTGGACTCACAACCAGGATACCCCGTTTCCATTTCTGGAACGCTCACAACAAACGTCCTTCCCACACAGGAGGACGTGAACCTAAGCAGTATCTCGACGCCTGAAATCTACACCAGCAGGGCGTAGTACACAAAGCGGAGGGTTTACGTGAGACACGATCGGGGATTTGCGGATCCATCCCCATCCGTCTGCGCTCCGCTCCGGCTCAGAGGGCGACTTTGCGTTTGGCGGGGTCTGTTTGCTGGCGGTAAAGGACCAGCACATTGCCGATCAGAGTGATCAGCGTGCTCTGGGTTTGCTCGGCCAGCTGAGGGGACAGAACACGCTTCTGATCCTTCAGATCGGCGAACTTCACCTTGATCAGTTCGTGCTGATTGAGCGCCTCGTCGACGCTTTTGAGGAACCCCGGAGTGAGCCCCTGTTTTCCGACCTTGATGACCGCATCCATGGTTTGCGCTTTACCACGGAGCGCGCAGATCTGTTGGGTTGTAAGCTTATCGGACATGCTAGTTTTTCTTGATCAGCTGTTTGTCGAACCAGTCGGCCATCACTTTGACTTCCTCGGGAAGAGTGAGCCAGGGGTGGCCGCCACCTTGCTTGACGATGAGTTCCGCCGAGCCGCCCGCCTCCTTGATCGCCTTGACGAGCCTTTCGGAATGGGAGAGGGGCACGACGAGGTCGGCGTTTCCGTGAATCAGCAGGAATGTCGGACCGGGCTTGGTAATCCGGTGGAGCGGAGAGACCGCCCGCGCTCGCTTCATGACCTCCTCATCGTCGAGCGGCGCGCTTTCTCCCACCGAGAGCAACGGCTGCAGGATTTTGGGGTCGGCAGGCTTGCCTTCCTCCCAATCGACTAGGTCGGTGGGGGGGAAGAAGACGCCGACGGCTTGGACGGTGGTGTCGAATCGTTGGGCTGGTCTTTTGGATTCCGGCCGGCCGGGCTCCGGCGTCAGGGCGGCGAGCGTGGCAAGGTGACCGCCGGCCGAAGCTCCTGTCAATCCGAGTCGGTTAGGATCGATCCCATATTCGGCGGCATGTTCTTTGACGTGGCGGATGCCGACCTTGACATGACGTTCCATCTCGCTGGCGGTGTATCGCGTTTTGGAGCCGGGCCGGATCGCGAACACGGTATAGCCGCGTCCGCAGTAGATGTGGAACATCTGGGTGAGCATGTGATCGCGGAGCTTGTTGCGATCCGAGTGCCAGGCACCGCTGACGACATCGATGATCGCCAGTCCGTTGGCTTTCCCGGTAGGGGTGAAGACATCCATGAGCAGCCCCGTTCCGTGGACTTCGCCGTACACCACATCCTGTTTCTGTTGAAAGGGAGAATTGGGTTCCGCGGCGAATCCGTTCAGGATCGCGGAGTGAAGCAAGCAAGCTGCCCCAAGAAGTAAAAGGCGACGGTAGATCATTCTGAACGGCAGATATCGCCAGATTTCGGCTGTCATGGCGAGCCAAAACAGGAGAGGGCCGATCCGGGAGAACCCCACGGAATCCTGCTACCGAACCTCCCGGAGCCGAAAGAATCGACGGCCTTCACTCGCAGGCGGGAGCTGGATAGAGGCTTCCGATGTCCCCTCCGCGGGAGTGATGGTCTGCCAGACGACCCATTCGAGGAGGTCCTCGGAGTGCTCGACGGCGACCGGTTTTTGGGGTAGGCCTGACCCTCTCAGGCGGAGAGTCTGATCCGATGCCGCAACGATGTGGAGCTGGACGGGGGGCGCGACCCCTAGCGAGAGCCGATAATCCCCCGATTCACCGTTCGCGGAGTCCACCGCGATGAGGACAGCACCTCCGGCGTCCACGTCGAAGGCTAACTCCAACGGAAGCTGGCCGCTGACGCTCGCGACCTCCGCCAGATCGTGCAGCTCGGTGCCCCGATAGATCCCAACGAGTCCGAAGAAGGCTCCCTCGATGCGCAGCCTGGCCTGGCCGCCTGAAGGCGGATTCCATGCAAACCAACTCGATCGGCCTCCGTAAACTCCCCCATGCCACGGCTCCTGAAATTCGCGGGTAGCGCCATAGGTCCAGCTGGATGCCTCAGCAGTGGAACCTGCCAGTCGCTCAGGTGATGCGAACGAGTCGTTCGGCGGTGGAGTCGCCTGGACTAGGCGAAGGGAAAAGTCAGCTCCTTCCGGAACGGAGGAGGCGAATCTCAGGTAGTACGGCTTCCCTTGGATCGCAGTGAAGCGGACTTCGTTGATTCCGCTGGCGAGCTGCGTCAATTCCAGCAGCTTCGTTCCTTCGAATGCACTCAGCGAATAGTAGTCTTTGTATCCAGCCAGGCTGAAGCGGGCTTCGCCCGTGTGGGGTGCTGTCCAGGTCCACCACACCGTTGGCGCCGTCGGAGAGGTCAGGGAGGGTTCACCCGGTTCTGCGGTCGCGCCCGCCAGGGATCCCTCGAAATGGTTCCGCCGGCCGCTGAGCACTATCGCCTTGGCAAAGGCGTCGTTGAGGGGCGTGCTGACCAGCCTTCCTTCCAAGTGCACGCGGGTCGCCGGGAGATCTTCGTTCTCTACCATGATGCGGTAGTTGCGGCCGGCTTGAACTCGATAAACCCCCAAGCCAGGGTTCCCGACAGTATTGCGTTGCAGGGTAAGGCCGTTCAAGCGGTCGCCGAGATAGAATCGGTGGGGACGGCTTACGCTCAGTTTGAGCAATCCATCCTGGGGCGCTGCCCAACTCCACCAGAGTGTGCGAGTAGGTGTATGGCCGAGTAGATCCTCTCCCAATTCTGTGGTCGCGAGCAGAGCGAACGCATCCGCTGAGAACTGGCTTCCTACCAACGGATTCGCGTTCGCGAAAGTGTCATTGGGTGGATTCGTCTCGAAAGAGTAGGGGAGCACAAAGGAGGGCTCGGTGGGGTACGAGTGGACCCGGATTGAATACGTCACTCCCGCTTCCACTGGATAGGCCATCCAAGGGTTGGGTTCGTAGCCCGATTGGTAGGGAATCAGGACAGGGTTTCCCTCCGGGTCGACTCGATAGAGTTCAATGGGCCGAGGCAGCGGCTGGACTTGGGCACCTTCAACGAACCAGGCACCGGTGGCCGGCGAATGCCAAGAGAACCATTGCTCCGACACGAAGTCCGCCGTGCTTCCGGCCCCCAACGGAGGTTCTATCCGCATCAGACCCTTCGAGCCCGCGAGCGGCACCGCCGCGGCAGCCGTTCCGTTGGTCACCGAACACCAGAGGGTGATCTCGGGGCTGCTGAGGATGAATCCGGAGCCCAGGCGCATGAACGCCTGTGCTGAAAATCCTCCCGGGACATTGGATTGGAACGAAACCTGGAACGGAGGCACGGTCGGGGCCGGCAACCGTTGGTCGCCGACCTGAACCCAGACATCCGCAACATTCTCGGCGCGACCGGCCAAATCAAACGACAGTTCGACCGAGGTCCCCGCAGAGATCACCCAGGGTAAAGGCTGAGGGCTCCAGGTGAGTGTAGGCCTTACCAATCCGAGGGTGAGCGTGATCTGTCGGTTCTGGGATGGATTCGGCATGGCGGACGTCGCGACCTGCACTTGGTAGCGATGGCCCGTGACCGCGTAAAAGGAAATCCTCGAACCGCTGCCCTGGACGGGTGCGACTTGCGTTAACTGCCCCAGGGTATCCCCTTCATAAACGACCACCGACGCGCTGGATGTGGTTTGCACGGTGGCCACGCCGTCAGCCGGGGCTGTCCAGTGGAACCAGATCGTTCCGTTCGTGTAAGTCTGTCCCAGGAGCGGCTCTCCCGACTCCACGGTGGCGGTGGCCACCCACGCGTTGGTGGCGCTTCCGAGCATCGCAAAGCTATTCGAGAAATCATCATTTCCAGGCTGCAGCACGAGAGCCAGCGGGCGTGAGTAGGCCAGTTCGCCCCATTGATTCGAGGCCACGATGGCGAGCCAGTAGCGCCCGGGGTTCCAGGTGGTGAAGGAAAAGGCTCCCGACTCCTGGATCGTGTGCAGGGGGAATCTGCCCCAGCCCTGTGTAGCGCCTTCAACCAGGGTCGGATCGGGAGAATAGAGCTTGAGGTAGTGCGTCAAGCCCTCCGGTCGGATCCCTGCATTCGTCACTACCAACTCTTTCGGATTTGCCAGTGAGACGACTCCGTTGCTTCCTTCGAACGCCGCCTCAACCTCTGCGAGGTGGAGCTCGAGGACCAAGCTTGAGTTAGTGCTTGGTTTGGCGGGATGGTCCGCCACCCGGATGGCGTATGTCTGGCCGGCGGCTACGGTGAAACTGCTGCCGATCTCTGGCAGTGGAGCAGGGGCTAGCGGGATCAGCCCGGAGAAGTCTGATCCTTCCGCACGATACATTTGAATCACCGGCGCGGCGACGATCGCGTTCGTCGGCGCGTTCCGCTGCACAAAAACCGCGACATTGCCCTCCCGTGGAGCCTTCCAACGAAACCAGATGCTTCTCCTCGCAGCGAGACCGCTGACGGGTTGCAGGGGCGGTTCGTTCGTTTCGGTGGAGGTTCCGTCCAGAGTGGTCCGGACCGAAAGATGGGTTCCAGTGAGCGTCTGTGCGGTGGCGAACCAATCGTTGGTGGGGCTGGCATGGAACGCGCAGTAGAATAGAGGTTGTTGCCACGTGTCATAAGGGGGGCACACGGCGCGGATCTGGTACGTTTCGCCCGGCAAGACACGAAAGCTGTTGGGGCGCGACAGGGAGGAGACGAGGGTCAGGTTGGTGAGTTCGGTTCCACGATACACCTCTCCGGCGAAACTGGAGTCGTAGTTGAAGATCTGCTCCGCATTGGCGACGGTTCCCACCGTCAGATTTCCCTCTTCGATCGAGGAGAAGGTGTACCAGGCGGTTCGGCTGGCTGCGTTGCCGTAATACCCGGCGGGTTCACCGGTCTCGGCCGAAAGACGGTCGCTCCGGAGCCGCTCGACGAATGGGGTGCTGGCAATCAGTTTTCGTTGGTCAAATTGATCGTGCGGATACTCATTGTGAACGAGCGCCAGTCGAACGTTGAACCGATTCCCCGCCTGCGCATCGTAGAACGCGATGGCATATTCCTGGCCCTCCTGGATCTCGTCCCGGTTCACGAGCGACAATCCGCTCTCGGAACTCCAGCGGAATATCCGGGCATCGATCACCGGACTTTGGAAACTCGGTTCGAGCACCAGACGGCCGGAGAACGGGGCCCTCCACCTCCACCACGCGCTGGGCATGCCGACCGGGTCGATCGCATCCGCGGTCGCACCACGGAGGTCTGCGTCGAACAAAAGGTCGATCCCTTGTAGCTCCGTTCGCTGCTCAAAGCGATCATTGGGGAGCCGCACTGTCAGGAGCGTCGGGGCGAGCCCATAGTTTCGTCCGGAGGTCGTGGTCGCTTGGATAAAGACAGTGTATTGGCCAGGGGCGATGGAGGGAATGACGTAGTCCGCCACCCGGTTGGTCTGCAAGACCACGTTAAGTGGATGGGAGAGCGCCAGCATGTAGGAGCTGATCTGATCTTGGGGAAGGTAGCCTGAGGACCGGAAAACGAAGTCCTGGGGTTTGGGCAGTTCCT
The DNA here is from genome assembly GCA_016793885.1 of Verrucomicrobiales bacterium. Lineage (NCBI taxonomy): Bacteria > Pseudomonadati > Verrucomicrobiota > Verrucomicrobiia > Verrucomicrobiales > Verrucomicrobiales bacterium. Next base: position 16,395 of record JAEUHE010000138.1, on the reverse strand, counting down.
TGGCGTTGTTAACAAACCCCTCCATAGATAACAGGTAGGTGGCCATGAGTCGGAACCTCATGGGCCGCCAGCTCGTTTCCTCAATGGCTATCCAGTAGGTCGTGCCCGCGGCGGTGGTGAACGTGAAGGGCGCGTCGATCTGGATTTTCTGCAGGGTCTGATTGGAGTTTCGACGGAAGATCTGGGCGTTCGCAGGAATGAACTCCCCATTCAGCCGCAGCGTGCAGACCGCTCGGCTCGGGGAGGTCCATCGATACCAAACCACCGACGTGTTCGGTGGAAAATCCACGCTTTGCTCCAGCGCATCGCTCGTGCCTCCGGACGCTCGCACGTCCCATTCGATGTCGTCACCGGTCAGCACGAACGCACGCGTCGAGATGTCGTTTTGTGGAAGCGGATCAACTCGATAGGCGAGGGTTAACCGATCCGGGGAACTTGATACGGAGGGGCCTTCCCCGCCCACGGCGATCCACAGGACTTGGCCCTTTGCGACCGAGGTTCGCAGACGGGAGAAGGGGAAGTCGCTATTCAGGGTGGAGACGGCCTTGACGAGCGAGCTGAGCGATTGACCGGTAAAGAGGGCCACGGTCTGGAGGCCATCGGGAAACCCGACACTTTGCCGTGAGAGTTCCAAGGTTCCATTGGTGGGGCTTACCCATCTGAACCAGACGCTGCCAGCCTTCAGCTCCGGGGCCTCCGGCTCTCCAGGTTGCCGGGTTGCGTTCAGGACAAAGGCCTCCAGGGTCCCGCGATCGCCGATCAGTTGGGTCGCATTCTCGAAATGATCATTGTCCGCTTGGGCGAATATTCGAGTGCTCACCGAACACGAGAACGCGATCAAGAGAGGAAGCAACCACGAGGTCAGACACACCTTGGCGAAATGCATATAAATACAGATGTTATAGTAATGTTGGTTTGCCCGGGGTCAAGGCGCGGGTGCGACCTCCTGCCGCTTGGGGTGTGATTAGAAGTGGGTGAGATTTAGATTGAATTCCGCGTGTAGGCTCCCGCGATGGTGCGGGCTTTCAGCCCTCGGCGTGCGTGGGGGATGGCCACCTGGGGTTGTCACCCCAGGCTGGTATGGTGCTGGGCCTTTGGCCCGTGGAGTCTAACGCCACTGGTGGAGCCCCTACGTATCTGGGCTCACTCGTCTAAGCTGGGTTGCATCGGTCCAGTGAATCGTTGCCCTTGAGCGCCAACGGTGCGTCCCATCCCAGCCTGGGGTGACAACCCCAGGTGGCCATCCCCCCTTGCATCAAGGGCTGAAAGCCCGGCATAAGGCCGCCGAGTCCGTCGCGAATTCACCACCATTCTCGCCCGGGTTTAATCACACCCTGCCGCTTGCATCTGGCCGGTTCCGAGGTTGCAACCGTTGCAGATCTCGCCTCATGATCCCCTCTACCACTTACTTGACCTATGCAAAAGCTTATCACGCTGCTGGCATCACTGGCGATGCTGGGGACCGTTGGATGCAATAAACCGGCCGAAACAGGTTCGAACTCGGGGGGGACCGCCTCAGCCAAGCGGACCATCGCGCTGATGCCCAAAAGCAAAGGCAACGCTTACTTCATCTCTTGCAAGCAGGGTGCCGATCAGGCCGCCGGGGAATTGAAGGCGGATCTCTTGTTCGACGGCCCGACGGATCCGGACCCCGCCAAGCAGAATGAGATCATCGAGAACTGGATCACCTTGGGCGTGGACGTGATCGCCGTGGCCTGCGAAAACAAGGAAGGCATCTCCACCGCCCTCCGCAAGGCGAAGCAAAAGGGGGTGAAGGTGTTGACCTATGACTCGGATGCCGCCACGGATGCCCGCGACTTCTTCGTCAACCAAGCCACCCCGGAGGGCATCGGCCATACCTTGATGGACGAAGCCGGCCGCCTGCTGGGCGGGGAGGGGGAATTCGCCATTATCACGGCATCCCTGACCGCGGCCAACATGAACGAATGGCGTAAACACATCGAAGCCCGGTTGGCCGAGAAATATCCCAAAATGAAACTCGTGGCCACCAAGCCCTGTGATGATCTGAAGGACAAAGCCCAGACCGAAGCGACCTCGCTGCTCAGCGCTTATCCGAATCTTAAGCTCATCATGGCGATCTGTTCTCCGGCGGTGCCGGGAGCGGCGGAGGCGGTGAAGCAGGCTGGCAAGGCGGGCACCGTCAAAGTCATCGGCCTGGGACTGCCCAGCGAGAATCGAAGGTATGTGAAGGAGGACGTCACCCAGAGCGTCATTCTTTGGAAGACAGTCGATCTGGGCTACCTGACGGTTCATGCCGCGAATGGGTTGGCCGCCGGAACATTAAAGCCCGGGGCGACCTCCTATGCCGCGGGTCGGCTCGGTAATCTGGAGATCCAGGGGGATCAGATCCTCTTGGGGAAACCGTTTATCTTTAACAAAGAGAACATTGATCAGTTCGATTTTTGAGTCTGGGTCGGGCTGGGTTCCTCACGTTGCAGATGTCTCACGGTCCTATGCCACTGTTATGTTGAATCGCTGTCTGATGCCGGGGTCGTGGGCGTTGCTGGTTGCCGGTCTTCTGATCGGGCCCTGGCCGGTATCCCTGTCGGCCGAGGGGTTGAGCCCGGTCGCGTTGCGAACCGAGTGGCTTCAGAATCCGCTGGGCATTGATAGCCCTTCTCCGCGCCTCAGCTGGAAGCTGGAATCCAGTTTGCGCGCCCAGCGACAGACTGGTTATCGCGTGCTGGTCGCCAGCTCCAAGCAAGCCCTCGAAGCAAACTCGGGCGACTTATGGGATACCGGCAAAGTGGCGTCGGACGAGACCATCGGCCGGGCCTATGAAGGGAAACCGCTCGGTTCAGGCCAGCTCTGTTTCTGGAAGGTGAAGGTTTGGGATCAGGCGGGGCAAGAATCCGAATGGAGCGAGACGGCCAGCTGGTCCATGGGATTGCTCGATCCTCGTGACTGGAAAGCAGTGTGGATCAGTGTTCGCGACAAGACGCCCTTGCATCGGGATCGCGATCAGCTCCACCTCCCTCCCGCTCGGCACTACCGCAAAGAGTTTGGCCTTCCGAAGGCGGTTCGGCGTGCGACCATTTACGCTTCGTCCCTCGGACTCCATGAGCTGTACCTCAACGGTCGGCGAGTTGGCGATGCCCTGCTCGAGCCTGGGTGGAGCGACTACGCCAAGCGGGTGTATTATCGCACCCACGATGTGACCGGATTGGTGAGGGCAGGGACCAACGCGATCGGGGGAATTGTGGCCGATGGATGGTATGCCGGCTATGTTGGCTATGGGCTGCTGGTCGGTTACGGGCCGTACCGTACAGGCCGGTCGATCTACGGGAAGACGCCCGCGTTGTGCGCTCAGCTGGAGGTTGAGTTTGAGGATGGAACACGTTCCTGGGTAGGGACGGATGCCACCTGGAAGGTGACCGACCAGGGTCCCATCCGCGAGGCTGACCTGATCATGGGAGAAACCTTTGATTCGCGGGCCGAACTGACGGGCTGGGCTGAGGCGGGCTTTGACGATCGACAGTGGGCGCCCTGTATTCGGGCGGAGGGGAACGGCAGTGTGAGGGCGATCTTTTCGGACACCATGGGGGATCGCGAGGTCGATCTCGGCTTTCGGGCACCGCCTGTTTTGCAATCGTATCCAGCTCCCGCGATCCGGGTGACCCAGGAGTTGCCCGCCATTCAGCTGATGAAGCCCAATCCGGGCGTCTATATTTTCGATTTCGGCCAGAACTTCGCCGGCGTGGCTCGGCTCAAGCTGCGCGGGGTCCGCGGGACCAAGGTGCAAATCCGCTACGGCGAACTATTGCACCCGGATGGCCGGCTCATGACGGAGAACCTGCGGAAGGCCCGGGCTACCGACTATTATATTTTGAAAGGGGACCCGGCCGGCGAAGTTTGGACTCCCAGGTTTACGTATCACGGCTTTCAGTATGTTGAGATTTCCGGAGTGCCGGTGCGTCCTGAGCTTCAAGATGCGGTCGGGTTGGTGATGCACAACGACACGCCTCTGGCGGCCACCTTCTCCTGCAGCGACCCGGTTCTCTCCAAGTTTTGGACCAACGCGCTGTGGACTCAACGCGCCAATTTCGTGGAGGTGCCTACGGATTGCCCTCAGCGGGACGAGCGTCTGGGCTGGATGGGCGATGCGCAGATCTATGCCCGGACGGCCTCCTTTAACGCGGATGTGGCCGCTTTTTTCACCAAATGGCTCGACGATGTGGCCGAGGCGCAACGCTCGTTCGGAGCTTATCCCGACTATGCCCCCTATCCGATGTCGCATGGAGAACCCCGAAAGTCGTTTGGCACGGCCTGGATGGATGCGGGGATCATCTGTCCATGGACCATGTGGAAGGTCTATGGGGACAAGCGTCTCGTGGATCGTCAGTGGAAATCGATGTCCCGGTTCATGGAGTTCCGCATGGCCGCGAGTTCCAAACATCTGGGTTTATCCATTGGCAACACCTGGGGCGATTGGCTGAACCTCGGCGAAGAAACGCCGATTGAGTTTATCGATACCTGCTATGCCGCGCATACCTCGGCGCTCATGGCGGAGCTGGCCGAAGCAACGGGTCGCGACGTGGAGGCGTCCAACTATCGGCGGTGGTTTGGCGAGGTGCGGGCCGCCTTCCTCAAACACTATGGGCTGCCCCGAGGCGGGTTGAAGGTGGATACGCAGACCGCCTACGTGCTGGCGCTGGCCTTTGAGCTGTTGCCGGAGGATCAGCGCAAGGCAGCTGCGGATCGGCTGGCCGAGAAAATCGCCAAGAACGGCCATCGAATGGCTACCGGATTTCTGGGGACGAAGTGGCTGCTGCCGGTTCTGACCGCCCACGGGCATCACGATCTGGCGTTGCGACTCTTTCAAAGCCGGGACTTTCCCTCCTGGGGCTACGAGGTGATCAACGGCGCGACGACGGTCTGGGAGCGCTGGGATAGCTATACCAAGGAGGAGGGCTTTGGACGCCACAACGCCGCGATGAACTCCTTCAGCCACTATTCGTTTGGAGCGGTCTGCGAGTGGGCGTTTCGCTCGCTGGCGGGCATCGACACGGATGGACCGGCCTATAAGCAGATCGTGATTCGGCCTGGACCCGGAAAAGGCGACCTCGATCCCCAGGCGAAGAGTGCGCCCATTGATAGGGTTGATGCCACTTACAACTCGATCCGGGGTCCCATTCGAAGTTCGTGGCACCGGGATGGATCCGTGTTTTCGCTGAACCTGACGGTGCCGGCGAATGCCACGGCCACGGTCTATTTCCCCGCGCGGGATGAGGCCAGTATTTCCGAGGGTGGGCATCCCGTGGACCAATCCGAAGGCGTCCGAGTTCTGCGTCGCGAAGGGGATCGAGTGGTGATGACTGTCGGGTCGGGCGAGTATCAGTTTCAAAGCCGCTGATCGATTCTCAGTTGAATACCTGAGGGGGTGTCCTTCGTCCTCAACTTGACTCTTGATAACCTTGGGTTCTGGTAAGAAACTCTTCTCTCAATGTTTGCGACTGATTTTTCTCGAACGATGTGGGTATCCGCCGTCATGGGAGCGACCATGGTGTCGGGCTTTGCTGCTGAACCCATTGATTTTCAAACACATGTTCGGCCGATTCTGGAATCGACCTGCCTGAGCTGCCACGACGCTGAACATCCGAAGGGGAAGCTCCGCATGGATACGGCGGCCGCGACCAAGAGCGGCGGCGAGAACAAAGGAGCGGGTTTGGTGCCCGGCAAGCCCGAGGAAAGCTCGATCTACAAGAGCATTATCCTCCCGGCCGATCACGATGATATCATGCCGCCCAAAGGGGATGTGCTGACCAAGGAGCAGGTGTCGGTGCTCAAGCAGTGGATTGAGCAAGGTGCCAACTGGCCTGCGGATGTGACCTTAAAGAAGATCCGTCGCGCTGAATTTACCAAGGATATCAAACCCATTTTGGAGCAGAACTGCGTGTCCTGCCATCGGGCGGATTACATCAAAGGTGAGCTCCGGCTTGATGAGAAGGAAGCGGCGTTCCGTGGGGGCGAGAGCGGTTCTGGCATCGTCCCATTCGATCCGAAAAAGAGCCGGGTTTTCGTGACCACGACCTTGACGGCGGATGATGATGGTGTGATGCCTCCGGCCAAAAAGGGTGGACCGATGCCCAAGGAGAAGGTGGAGTTGCTGCAGGCCTGGATTGAGCAGGGTGCTCCTTGGCCTGATGGGGTGAAGCTGGAAGCCAAGAAGGCGGAAAGCGCACCGGGGGCCAACGAGGGAGAGTTGGTCAAAAACATTCATAAGATGATCGTGGAGAAATCCAAGGTGGCGTCAGCCGCCGCCATGGAGCGCTACACCAACCTCATTCCTGGCACCAAGATTCGGTATGCCATGGTGGCGATTCCGGGGGGAGAGGTTCTGATGGGCAGTCCGGAGACCGAGGCCAAGCGCCAGGACGATGAGGGACCTCGTGTGAAGATTCAGATCCCTCCGTTCTGGATGGGGCAATATGAAGTGACCTGGAACGAGTTCGAACTGTTCATGTATCCGGACGAAGAACATAAGTTCAAATCCGAGATCAGCACGGATCCCGAGGTCGACAAGGTTTCTGATGTGGTGACCCGTCCGACCAAGCCGTACGTGGAGATGAGTTTTGGAATGGGCAAGGACGGGTTCCCGGCGATCAGTATGACCCATCACGCGGCCAACAAGTTTTGTCAGTGGCTCAGCGCCAAGACCGGACATTTCTACCGTCTGCCTACGGAAGCCGAATGGGAGTATGCGTGTCGCGCCGGATCGACGACCGCTTATTCGTTTGGCGACGATGCCAGCAAGATTGGCGAATATGCCTGGTATGAGAAGAATAGCGATTTCAAGTATCAGAAGGTGGGTAAGAAAAAGCCCAACGCTTGGGGTTTGTATGATATGCACGGCAACGTGGCCGAGTGGTGCTTGGATCAGTATCAGCCTTCCTTTGAGGCCCTGAAAGCTTTAGGGGAGCTCAACCCCTATGTTCCCTCGAAGACTCCCTATCCGCACGTCGCGAAGGGTGGATCCTGGGATGATGAGCCGAAGAGCCTCCGATCTGCGGTCCGCCGCGCTTCCGATAAGAGTTGGAAGATGCAGGATCCTCAGCTTCCGAAGAGCATCTGGTATTTGACGGATGCCCAGTTCCTTGGCTTCCGCATTGTGCGCCCCTTGCAAGTGCCGAGCGCTGAAGAGATGCAGAAGTATTGGAACAACGGGGTAGAAAAGGAATAAGTCCCACGAGCAGCCTGTCGGACTTGTCCCCAGCGGACGTGAGTCCGGCTGTGGAGCCCTGTTGTGCTTCATGGGAAGGGGACACCTCCGAAAAACGGACGTGAATCGAGGTCATGAACCTGGTGGCAGGGGAGCGAGCGGGGCAACGCCAGCGTTTCACACGTTGGCGGCAGGTCCCGAACCCAGCAGGGTTCAAAGAGATCTAGCCGGGGGTGCTCGCACCCCCGGAACCGTTAAAAGTACGGAGCATCGCGCAGCGATGCCACCGGCTTCTGAGACTTGTGTCACCCGACTCAAGGAACCTCATCGGTTCGTCAGTCCGTTCGCCAACGGGTGGCACACCTTTCACGGTGCTGTTGAATGGGGGGGGTGACAGACCGGGGGTGTCGCTGCGCTCCACGCCCCGGCTAATTTCTTTGAACCCTGCGGGTTCTAGTCCCTCCAACGGTGGCGTTTACAATAGGAGACGTGTCTCCGAGCGGACTCAATTGAGGCAAAACAGACCGATTCTAAGCAGTCAGACCGAATTTCCCAATAATCCAGCATGGACGACGCTACAGTCGTAGCGTGAGCCGTGTCGGCCCATGGGGTTGAGAGGGCAGGTCTCGGCGGCGACCCCGCCGTTAGCGGGAGAGTCGATCGAGGATGTTTCGCGTGATTCGTTCCACAATCGGATCCTTGCCTCGCAGCCCGTGAGCCCAATCCGTGGCTCCCGACGTCACCACCGTCCCGCCCCGAGTGTACGTTCCCAGCACGGCCGCCCCGACGCGGCCCTTGGCGAAGCGCTCGTACCAGTAGGCGTCATCCGGATGCCACTTCGCTTCGCAGGTTCCCAAGATTGAGAAAGTTTTGGGCGTTCCGTCGTTGCCCGTCGGCACGGGGAGGCCATTTTCCATCCGAATCTCGCAGCCGTCGCACTCGTAACCCACAATGGTATCCTTGCCCCCGAACGTATCTCCCCGCTTCAGCTGAGTTCCTTGGAAGATCCAGTGATCGGGTTGATGGACGGTGTATGCGCCTTTGCCGTCCATGAATTGGCCGTGGCTCAGGTGGTAACCTCCCCACAGGAAGCCGACCCCGGTCAGTTGGTTTTCCGGGCGTCCCACCAAGTGATGGCTCCATAGGGTGCTCAGCAGGCGGTGGTCCCCCGCGGAATACACGGGATCGAACTGGAAGGCTTGCTTCCAGCAGGTGAGCGCGTTGCCGTTGTCCTCGCTTCGGACCTGCCAGCAGCACGTGTTCCCGCTGAAGAAGGCGACGTTGCCACCTTTGCCGATGTACTCCTCCAGGTGGTCCCGCATCTTGGAAGACCAATATTCGTCGTGCCCCACACTCAGGACGAGACGGTACTTGGCCAGCAGCTCAGGACGTGCTTCCAAATCCTGGTTGGCACAGTAGTCCAGGGTGTAGCCTTGAGCTTCAGCCCACTCCACAAATGGGCGTTCCCAATTGTTGAACTGGCTGGCGGGTGGACGCAGGAACGACACGCGATGCCCTTGGGCGCCTCCGCGGGCGTTGTAGCTGTAGAGGCTGAGTCCTCCGTAGTTGTTGTACGCGTTGTAGGTGTTGGAACTGAGCTGAAGGAGGATCGAGGTATTCTTTCCGGGCTCGGACGGCCGGAGAATAAAGAAGCAATCTGCCTCGGCGGTGCGGCGTCCGCGGCGCGAGTAGGAGCCGCCTCCATCCGAGACTCGCAGTGTCACCAGATAGTAGCCGCTGCGCCAGTGGGACGGGATCTTGAACTGATGTCCGACCGGCCAGCCGCATCCGTTGGCCGAGGCGTCGTCGGGGACCGGATAGGCTTTCACCGGAACACGCATGAAATTCGTGACGGTTTCCCGCTGGACACCCAGGCGCGCGATCTCAATGCCGACCACCGACGCGGTGCTCGAGAGATGAAGCGAGAGGTCGTCGCCTGGCTGATAGCTCACTTGACCCGTGTAGCCCTCCACCCACAGCGAGGTTGGGTCCTGAGCCCGAACAGAAACCGCAGCAGTCAACAGGAGCACGAGCAGGAGCAGGCGGACGGGGAGGAGACGGTAAATCGATTTTATCATGGAGCGGATGCAGGGGTTCATGCGTTGACCTGCTTTCCGTAGCCCGAAAACGGGGCCTTTCCAAGATAAACTTGATCGGGTGGTGGACACTTAAGGGATCTGGGCGCCTGTCGATTATTTCCCTAGAGGAGATGGTTCCATCTCTGGACTGAGTTCAGCTTTGGAATGGCTCAGAAAAGGCAGTTATGAAATCCAAATCGCTTCATACGGAAATTAAGCGGAAGTCCTCCGGGCTTCCGATGCTCACCACTCGGCTCGCCTGGGGAATGCTGGTGGGCGGTCTCGTCATGCTCATGGTCAAATCGGAAGCCCCGGTGGAGGTTCGAGCTTCAGAGCTCCGGGAAGTGCGTTCGGACGCTCCGGTTACCAGCCTCAGCACCGCCACGAGCGACCGGCTGAAGGATGGCCCCAGGCTGGTCGATGTCTTGCCTGCGGTGGACCTGTCTCGGAGGGTGGATTTAAGCTATCCGATTGAGCTGCCTTTGAGCAAGTAGACGGCCGAGTGTTCCGGCCAGATCCTTCGGTTCCGCGGCTCTGGCCGGTGTTAGCCTTCAGGCCTCCCAGGGCCATCAGTCAACCGGCCTTGGACGACGGAACAAACTAGTAGCACCTATTTCTGCACGGCCTCCAAGGCCTCGCGGATTCGCTTTTCGAACTCCTGGATGGCCGGGACATTTCGGCGAGAAGGAGGGAGTGATTTGAGGTGGTCCAAGGCCTGGCTGTAGGCGGTCTTCGCCTCCCCAAACCGGCCGGCCTGCTGCAGAATTTCTCCCTTCCGGGCATACCAAGTCTCTTTGCGCGGGGATCGCGCGATCAGCTGATCGAGCCGAGCGATGGCCGCATTGGTTTGGCGCCTGCGCAGCTCCAGTTCGATGGCATGCAGTCGAAGAGTGATCACGGAACCCAATCGTTCGGCCCCTTCATCCAGCCCCGCGATCGCCTCATCCAGATGCTTTCCATCCTCGGTAATCAAGATTTGAGCCCGCTCGAGGTAAAGTTCGGGGCGGGGTTCGGCGGACGAGCGGATGGCCGCGGTGTAGTCTGCGACCGCCGCCGCCCGGTTGGTCAGCTGGAGAAAAGCCTTCGCGCGAGCGCTCAGCCCGATCACATGGTTCGTCTCGCGGGACAAGAAACGATCCAGGTAGAGCTTGGCGCTGTTGGGCCACTTGGCTTCCACGTAGAGCAGCCCCCTCGCCAAATCCAACATGGGTGTGTTGGTCGAGTAGCGCTGCGCCAGTTCGTAGTCGTGGAGAGCGAGATCAAACTCTCCGTGACGACGGTTCAATTCCCCCCGGCGAAAGTAGGCATCGGCGTCGCGGGGATTCTGACGGATCTCTTCATTGAGAACCCGGACCATTTCATGAGTGTCCCCGTGAGCCGCCGCGCGGGTGGGAAGCAGACCCCCCGCGCTCCCGATCCAGAATGCCAGCGCGACGGACGAACTGAGAAAGCCTTTCATACGTGTTTTCTTCGATTCCCAGGAGCGGTGGTGAGCTTCCCGTCAGGCCGGGACCGCGCCAACCGCTTCGCCAGCAGCATCCCCAGCCGTGAGCTGGATGCCGCGACGCTAACCAGCCGAGAGTGTCTCGGAGTCCAATGCCGGGCAATGTTTAATCGGGGGTTGTGCCATTGTGGCGCAGTTTGGGTTTATCTGGCGCGCAACTTTCTCGAAACTTTATTTGCCCTTCGGCTGTCTTAATTCGTGTTCCCGGGTCTTTTAAGAGGAACCCCGGGTAATCTGGGTGTGACCCAAAACGCGTTGGCGTCGTTCAACAGAGTGAGCTGATTTGGATTATGGATCTACTGCCGCCCAAAAATGGTTCTCGTTCTTCCGTTGTCAGTTCGTTAAGGAGGTGCGTAAGCTCTCCCGCCATGCAAGCCTCGCTACCCGGGTCGGGAAGGAAAGCTCTAGCGACGACGATGCTGCTAGTCGGGGTGGTCTTAGCTGCCTGGCCTGAACTGCGCGCTGAGGAACCGTCGTCCGGAGCCACCGCCGCTGCTCGGCCATCCTCGGCTGGCACCGGAATTCAGTATAAGAACGACAAGATTTCCTTCAGCCCATCCGAGCCGCTTTCCATTCATGTGGTGAAGGTCGATCGTTCGCGCCCCGACCTGGTGCTAGCGACCACTCTCGCCAAGGGCACGGTGCTGGAGTTGGGCACGCTCAGCGACCAGGTCAAAGCGATGCAGACGGCGGGCATGCGACCTCAGGTGGCCATCAACGGAGACTTTTATCGCACCGATCGCGAGCCCTACGCCGGCGATCCCCTGGGCTTCCAGGTCATGCAGGGAGAGTTGGTGAGCGGAGCGCGCACGAACCAGCCGTGCTTCTGGATCGACGCGGGGGGCACGCCGCATTTGGGGGTCATGGAGGACCGATTCGAAGTGACCTTTCCGAGCGGAGCGACGCTGCCATTTGAGCTGAACGAGGAGCGTTTGAAAGAGACCGTTCGCGTTTACACGCCGCGGCTGGGGGCATCGACCCAGACATCCGGCGGCAAGGAGATCGTCCTGGAGCGGGCCGATGAGGCGGATTGGCTGCCGCTTAAGTCCGGAAAACTGCTGCGCGGCAAGATTCGGGAGATTCGCGATCAGGGAAACACCAAGTTATCCCCGGACGTGGTGGTGGTGTCGCTCGATTCCGCGGTGGTTGCGCGGGCGGGAAAGATGGCGGTGGGGGATCTGGTCAAACTCTCGCCGCGCACCATTCCCGACACCACGGGATGCGAGATCGCGTTGGGGGGCGGGCCTTTGTTATTGCGCGATGGCAAGCCGGCCACCTATCGGGGCAGGAACGATCGGCACCCTCGGACCGCCTTCGGTTGGGATGATGCCTATTGGTATTTAGTGGAGGTGGACGGTCGACAGAGCCAGCTTTCGGTGGGGATGACCATTCCTGAACTCTCCGAGTATCTGCAAAAAATCGGAGTCAAGAACGCCTTGAACCTTGATGGCGGAGCTTCTGCCACCGTATGGTTGTTCGGACAGGTGGTGAACAGCCCGAGTCACGGGCGTGAACGAAACACCGCCAATGGACTGGTGATATTGAAGAAAGATTCGCCCCGTCGTGATCCTGACTAACGACATTCTTGGTCGCACCCGAGCCGGTTTTCTATTTCTTTTCCAGATCTTCCGCTTCGCTCGAGGACCGGTGAGTCCAGGGTGGTGTCCTCGATGGTTTGCCGGGAGTTGCCTGGCTGGGGTCCTGGGCTGCGTCCTGGTCCCTGCGGTCGCGGTTGCGGCGCCCCGGGTGATCATTTCGGAGGTGATGGCCTCGAACCGGCGAACCGTGTTGGATGAGGACCGGCAGCTGTCGGATTGGATCGAGCTTTTCAACGCGGGGGATGAGGTGGTGGACTTGAAGGGATGGTCGCTTACGGACGATCCGAAGCAGTTGAACAAGTGGGTTTTTCCCGAGTCTCCTTTGGGCATAGGGGATTATCTTCTGGTGTTCGCCTCGGGCAAGGATCGGCGGCAGCCTGGACGTGAGCTGCACACCAATTTCAAACTGGATACGGATGGCGATTATCTGGCCTTGGTTCAGTCCGACGGAAGGACGATCTCCACCCAGTTCAAGCCCAAGCTTCCCGCGCTGCGTCCTGATGTCTCGTATGGCATTCCGTTGCGCGAGGAGGTGCATCGCCTGGTTCAGTCGGATGCCGTGAAATGGGTCCGGGTGCCGACGGGAGAAGTTGGGACCCAGTGGTTGGAGCCAGCCTTTGACGCTTCCGGTTGGAGCACGGGCAAAGGGGGCGTCGGGTTCGATTCGACCACCAATTTGCTGCCTTGGTTAGGTGCCGATGTGGGGACTTTGATGAAGGGAAAGAGTGCCGCGGTTCTGGTGCGCGTTCCGTTCAGCCTGAGTCAGACGGATTTCAGCCGTCTCGCCCTGCGCATGTTTTATGATGACGGATTCGTGGCCTGGATCAATGGTCGCGAAGTCGCCCGCCGCAATGCGCCTGAATCGCTGACGGGCAACCTGGCCGCGTCTCGTTCGCGAGACACCGCCAGCAGCGTGGATTGGAGCGAGGGTTTCGAGGGGGAGCCTCAGTACGTGCTCATGAACGGGGACCCGGCGGGGAAAGCGCGAGTGAGCACCTCGACTCCGGACACCAACCGATTCCTTCGTTTGATCAATGGCCGGTTGCCTGAGCAGCTGAACGGAGTGGCCTTTCCGCAGACCCTTACGGGAGCCCCGGCGGCAGTCCAGCTGGACTTCGACTTTCGGATCAAGGGCGGGGGCGGCAATCCCAATCGTCTCACGCTGGCGTTAATTCCGGTGAAGGACTTCGGAGCGAGCGGCCCCGGGCTGCCTTTGAAGGCGTTCGCCACCGGCTCCGATCCCGAGCCGCAAGGTGCGACGCTGGTGCAGTTGGAGATCGATCCGAGCGGCCAGAACTCTCGTGTGTATCTGTATTCTCCGGGAGGGGAGAAAATCGATGTCCCCGTGCGGGAGCCCAGCCTGGGCTGGCGCTTCTATCACCGTGCCTCCCTGAAGATGGATTACACGGCGCAGGGTGCCGCGGTGACGTTGAAGGTGCTGACCGACGTCCGGGGCGGTTCGGGTCGCGAGGCCGTCATTGCGAATCGCGTTCCGATGCCTGGGCTCAAGCCGGTTCCTTCCCGACTTCAGATCATCGGGCATAGCCGTGCCAGCCTCGTGACGATGGATCTGGAGAATTTGCAGGCCCGCTGGACACCTTCGGCGGATGCTCTGAGTGAGGACTTCGACCTCACTGCCTGGCGGAGCGCTCTCCGGCCGGGAACGAATGTGCTCTGTGTGCTGGGGTTGAACCGGGCTGCTGAGGATTCGGACTTCCTGATCCTCCCGGAGCTGTATGCGTTCAGCACCCAGCTGCGCTTGGATTCGCCGCGTTATTTTTCACCGGCGTCGCCCTTGTCGGCGAACAGCGATCCGGGTTTCGGGGCCGTGGCACCTACCCCAACCGTCTCCCCGCGTGGCGGTGCCATCCGCGGCAATCAGTCGGTGAAGCTGGCATCCTCTTTGCCCGGGGGCGTGATCCGCTACACTTTGGACGGTCGTGAGCCGACCGAATCCTCTGAGGTTTACTCAGCGCCGTTGGAGATTGGTTCGGGGGCGGTGTTAAAGGCCTCCGTCTTTGCGCCGGGCTATCTGTCGAGCGAAGCCGTCCTGGAGACCTACACTCAACTCGAGAAGGATGTCGAAGAATTCAGTTCCAATCTGCCCATTCTGGTGCTGACTTCTTCCCGACGTCCCAACTCGGAGACGCAGAAAACGCCGGTGGTGGCCCGGTTCATCGAGCCAGGGCAGGGGCGTGCTCAGCTCAAAGGGGCGGCGTCGTTGGAGATTCGTGGGGATGTGAATGTCCGAGGGTTCAGCTCGACTCGTTACCCCAAAAAGTCATTCACTTTCCGGCTTCGGGACGAGTATGGGGAGAAAGCCAAAGTAGGGCTGCTCGGCATGCCTAAGGATTCAGACTGGGTGCTGTTGGCGCCTTATCCTGACAAGACGCTCATGCGCGATGTGCTGGCTTACGATCTGAGCCGAGCGATGGGTCACTACGCCACCCGCACACGGTTCGTGGAGGTTTTCCTGAACCAGACGGGCGACAGCCTGTCGTTCCGCGACTACGTCGGCGTGTATGTCTTGGTTGAGAAGATCAAACGCGGCAAGAATCGGGTGGATATTCAAGAGCTGGGTCCCAGCGACAATGGTGATTCCGAGATTTCCGGTGGGTATATTTTTAAACGAGATCATTCGAACAAGGAGTCACCTACCTTCACGTCGCGTGGCGGAGAGTTCTTTATGGTTGAGCCGGACGCCGAGGACATTTCTCCTCAGCAGCGAGAATGGATCGAGCGTCATTGGCGAGCGTTGGAGCGATCGATTTTTGGCAATCAGTTCCTCGATCCCCGGAAGGGCTATCAGCACTACTTGGACGTGCCCTCCTTCATCGACCAGCATTGGCTCATCGAGATGTCCAAGAACATCGATGGCTTCCGTTACAGCGTTTACTTCAGCAAAGATCGCGGTGGCAAGGTCAAGTCGGCACCGGTGTGGGACTGGAACCTGAGCTTCGGGAACGCCAACTACCTGGATGGGGAGAGTCCCTCGGGATGGTATACTGAGCAGCTGCGGGACACCGAGATCTCCTGGGCGCGGCGGTTGGTGGCGGATCCGGAGTATAATCAAAAGCAGTTGGACCGTTGGTGGGAGTTGCGTCGGACTGTTTTCCAACCCGAATCCATCCATCGTCGCATTGATGAAATGGCTGCGCTGCTGCAGGAGGCACAAGCCCGCAACTTCCGGCGCTGGTCAATTCTAGGGCGTCACGTGCATCCCAACGCGTTTGTGGGTGAGACCTATCAGGAGGAGATCAACTACATGAAGGAATGGGTGAAGGATCGCATTGCCTGGATCGACCGGCAGATGCCCGCTCCGCCGTCCATTCAGGTCAAGGCGGAGAATGGGGAGACCCGGGCCACCGTGAAGGGGAGGGGTGGAAAAATCTTCTATACGTTGGATGGTTCCGACCCTCGGCAGCCGGGCGGCGAACCTTCGCCGAGCGCCAAGCCCTACGAAGCGCCCATCCGACTGGGTGGCACCGCGAAGTTGTTGGTTCGAGTGCGGACTGAAGATGTCATGTGGGGACCTTTGGCGGTTTGGGAAAAGTGAGCAGGATCGGGGCACTTTAACCGTGGATTTCACGGATGACCCGGATTAAGAACCTGATAGCCCCGGAATCGCCGTCCGGCTGCCCTCGTGGCCGGTTGGTGGGGAAGGGTGGTGTGGTGGTGTGAAGTGCACATCACGGGTCTCAGCGGGAGCGGCGGCAAACCGAGCTCGATTGTTGGGCTGGATATGCTTACGGTCGCGCTTAGAAGTGCATGATTTGCGGCGTAATTACGAAGAACGCGCGGCGGAATACGAGTAGGGCAGGGCTTTCCAATCCGGCCTGCTCACCGCTTCTGACCCGCTGCCGCAGGTTGCGGCGTCCCGAGGATCGGATCGGAAGGTGGCTATCCAGGGATCCGATTGGCGACAAAGGAGGGCTGAACTATTATTCGTTTGTTGAGAACGGACCAAACACCAAAATCGATCCCGATGGACGAGACATTTTCGTGGACCCAGGTCCCATTGACCCTCTCAACCCA
>JAEUHE010000137.1 GCA_016793885.1 Verrucomicrobiales bacterium | reverse complement strand
GTGGCACGCCTTTCAGGGTGCTGTTGAATAGGGGTACGACAGACCGGGGGTGTCGCTGCGCTCCACACCCCGGCTAAACTCTTTGAACCCTGAGGGTTCTCGGCTTCGGCCTCAGGAACTCATGCGAAGAAGTGAGGATCTTCTACAGCTTGTCTAGTCCGAATTTCTGGAGGCAAAGATGAGAGAGGTCTGCCGCACTCCATAGAGCGACAACACATTCGCGAGTTGACCAAACAAAACACGCGTCCGGGCGCATGGAGTTCCTGCTTCAGCAGGTTCGGGGTCCCCGCCTCGTGTTCGGGGTGAGCCACAACGTCTCCTTCAGGGCTGTGTCGAACTCGCAGGAGCGAATGCTCCTTAAGTTTCATTGCCGAAACGCACAGATATCAGTAAGAATGGTTGAGTGAAATCTAAGGAAATGCTGGGCTGGGTCAGGCTGTGGCGTAGGGTGAGTTCAGGTTGGCTGTTCCTCCTACTCGTGAGTTCGTCCGGCTGGATCGGAGCCCAAGGCATTGACCCCGATCTGCGCGTCGGCATCACCCGGGCCAATCGAGACATCGTTCTGAACTGGTTTGCCTCCAATGGGGTTCCTTACCAGGTGCAGTCGAGCACCGTCCTGTCGAACTGGGTCGATTCCAGTCTGGTGCTCACTGGTCGCGGATCCTTGTTCTTCGTTACGAACCCCATCGGCCGACTGAATCGTAATTTTTACCGAGTCAACCGCCTCCCGACACCGGCAAATCTCACGGCAAGCTTCAATCCTTCGACCGGAATTCTAACCATCCTAGGCGACGCCCAGGTCAACGCGATCACCGTGAGTCGGAATGCTGCTGGCGCAATCCGAGTGAACGGCGGCGCTGTTGCCGTCACCGGTGGCTCCCCCACAGTCGCCAATACGGTGCTGATTCGCATCTTCGGTCGGGAAGGGGACGATGTCTTGACACTCGACGAAGCGAACGGCGCGCTCCCCAAAAGCGAGATGTTCGGCGAAGCGGGCAACGACTCGCTCACCGGGGGTTCCGGCGTCGACCTGCTCGATGGAGGTCCCGGCAACGACACATTGCTCGGCAAGGGCGGATCCGATGTTTTGTTTGGCCGTTCCGGCAACGACACGCTGGTGGGCGGTGATGCCGACGATCAGGTGAATGGCGATGAGGACAATGATCGTCTGGTCTGGAATCCGGGCGACGATACGGATCGTAACGAGGGCGGCACCGGAACCGACACGGTGGAGGTCAACGGCGGTAACGGTGCAGAACAGTTCACCACCACGGCTAACGGCGCGCGCGTGCGCTTCGATCGGATCAACCCCGCGCCCTTCTCCATCGACATCGGCACCTCAGAGAACCTCGTGGTCAACATGAATGGAGGAAATGATTCTTTTTCGGCGGTCGGCAACCTGGCCGCATTAATCCAGATCACCGTCGATGGCGGCTCAGGTGACGATACGATTCTCGGAAGCAATGGACCCGACGTGCTGCTGGGGGGCGACAACAACGATGTGATCGACGGTCAACAAGGTAACGACGTGGCGCTTTTGGGCGCGGGTGACGACACGTTTCAGTGGGATCCGGGCGATGGGAGCGACACCGTCGAAGGTCAGGCGGGGACGGATAAACTGCTCTTCAACGGCAGCGCCGCCAATGAGATCTTTGACGTGACGGTCAACGGCAGCCGCGTGCGGTTTTTCCGCAATTTGGGTAACATCGTGATGGACCTCAACGGGGTCGAAACTCTCGACGTTAACGCGTTGGGTGGTGCGGATAATGTCTCCGTAAGTAGTCTGTCGGGGACGGGTCTGAGCACTGTTAACGTCAGCCTGGCGAGTGTTATTGGCGGCTCGGCGGGCGACGGTGCGGCGGATATTGTGACTGTCAACGGCAGCAATAGCCCCGACCCGCTCGATATCCTTGGCGCGGGGTCTTCGGTGTCAGTCCTCGGGCTGACGCCTCAGGTCCGAATCGCCCATTCGGAGGGAGCCAACGATTCGCTCGTTGTGAACGCTCTGGGTGGAGACGATACCGTGACTGCGACCACCTTGCCGGCCGGTGTCATCAAGTTGACGATCGATGGTGGTGCCGACAAAGACAGGCTGCTGGGATCCCAAGGGGCCGACGTCCTTTTCGGTGGTGCCGGGAGCGACTTCATTTTTGGCGACAACGGGAACGATGTCGCCTTCATGGGCTCCGACAACGACGTGTTTCAGTGGGATCCTGGGGACGGTAACGACACGGTTGAGGGGCAAGATGGAGTGGATACACTGCTGTTCTTTGGCTCCAACGCTGCGGAGAACGTGGATGTCGCGGCCAACGGCGGTCGCGTGGTGTTCTTTCGCGATGTAGCCAACGTGACGATGGATCTCAACGATGTGGAGACGCTTGAGCTGCGTGCGCTCGGGGGCGCCGACGGCATCGTCATCGGTGACCTGAGCGGCACGGATATGACCGCCATCGGGCTTGATCTGCGGGGAGCCGGCGGCGCAGGGGACGGCACGGCTGACACGGTCACGGTGAACGGCACCCAAGGCGCGGATACCTTTGGCGTTCGGAGCAACGCCGGACGCGTGAGTATTTTCGGGCTGCACACCGGGGTCAACGTGTTGTCCGCCGAACCGGCGAACGACCGTCTCACCCTTAATGGGCTCGGTGGAGACGATGTTCTGGACGCCTCTGCGCTGGAGGCTTCGGCCCTCCAACTCACGATGAATGGCGGACTCGGCAACGATTTGCTCCGGGGCAGCGCGGGCAACGATTTGATGACTGGCGGCGACGGCACTGACACCGCGCTGATGGGAGCCGGCGACGATACCTTCGTCTGGAATCCCGGCGATGACAACGACACCATTGAAGGGCAGGCGGGCACGGACCGGCTGCTTTTCAATGGAGCCAATATTGCGGAGAACATCGGCGTCTCGGCGAATGGCGGGCGAATCACGTTCTTCCGCAACATTGCCAATGTGGTGATGGATTTGAACGACACCGAGATCATCGACTTTAACGCGTTGGGAGGTGCGGATGTCATTACTGTAGGCGATCTGGCGGGCACCGACGTGACCTCGGTCAACCTGAACCTGTCAGGAGTGAACGGCGGAACTACCGGGGATGGACAGGCGGACGCCGTGCTGGTGCAGGGTACAGCGGCCGACGATGTGATCGTGCTCACGGGTGGCGCCACCGGAGTCTCTATTGTGGGTCTCAGCACCCAAGTCAACATCACGGGCGCAGAGGCTGCCGTGGATCGCGTGACGGTCAATGCGCTAGCTGGCGATGATGTCGTGGAGGGCTCGGGCCTGGTTGCCGGGGCGATCCAGCTTAGGGCCGACGGCGGTCCTGGTAACGACGTTTTGATCGGGGGTGCCGGCAACGACATCCTCGTGGGCGGTGACAATGATGACGTGCTACTCGGCGGACCCGGACTTGATGTCTTAGATGGCGGGCTGGGTGATAACGTTGTGATCCAGGACTGAGTCCGATATTCAGCGATTCATCGGTCGCTCCTGGGCGGAAGGAGCCTGAACCCGCAGGGTTCACAGACATTAGACGGGGGTGCTGGCACCCCCGGAATCCGCAGAATCTCTGAGCATCGCGCAGCGATGCCACCAGCTCCTGAGGCGAGCATCAACCGTCATCAGGAAACCGTATCCGTTCGTTCGTCAGGCCGGTTGCCTGCGGGTTCGGACCTTCTTCCCGCCGCAGTAATGAAAGCCAAGGATTGGTGGGTTCTGCGCAAATCTGGTGCTTCTGCGCTCGCACGCCCCCCTTATGCTGGATGAGTCTCCGCATCGGCGGGGGATGAACTATGTCTACGCGTCCGCTCACTCAACCTTCTTCCTTGAACTCGCTGCCTTTGAGCAGCTCGGAGGAACGTCCAGGGCCGAAGCGCTGTCCCAGCCGAGATAAGCGACTGCACCCTAACGAGGCCTCCTCGGCGCGAAAGTGGGTCAATGGGCGGGAGTTGTGTGCGGAGCCTTTCCGGTTGTTTTTCCCGCTGGCTACGCTGGCGGGTGTGCTGGGGGTGTTGCTTTGGCCGGCCATGATTTGGGGTTGGATCCAGAACTATCCCGGTCCCAGCCATGCCCGGTTGATGATCCATGGATTCTTTGGAGGATTCATTTTGGGGTTCATGGGCACCGCCATGCCGCGGTTGGTAGATTCCCGGCCGTTCAATGCACGGGAGGTGGGACTGCTCCTGACTGGGTTCACGGGAAGCGTGATAGCCAACACTCTCGGATCCAATGGATGGGGAGACATCCTCTTCGTCCTGGGCTTGGGGAGCCTGTTCTTCTTGCTACGAGCGCGTTGCCATTCCGGGAAGACCCAACTTCCGGCGACCTTCATTCTCGTCGCTTTCGGTTTTCTTTCAGCGATCGCCGGCTTAGCGTTGCAGGCGGCCTCCCGCTGGTGGGAGACCCCTTTCCAGCTCGTTCTGCTCGGCAAACTTCTGAGCTATCATGCGTTCATCCTCCTCGCCGTGATGGGTGCGGGCGGGTTTTTGCTGCCGCGGTTTCTCGGAACCGGCGTTCGGAGGAAGGCCAGCGACGAGGCGCAAGCGGCGTCCTTTCGTCGGATGGATCTGCACGCCGCGCAGGTGGCAGCGTTCCTTGCCTTGTTGAGCTATGGGATGGAGGCGCTGGGTTGGCCGGTGTGGGCGGCCATGGTTCGGGGAGCCTGTGTCACTGCCTTCTTCTGCTACCACATTCCTGTGGAGCGCTTACGCTGGAGTTGGAGCGGTGTGCATCCGCTGCTTCTCACCGGTCTCGGTTGCATTCCGGTGGGCATTCTCGCCGCCGCTTGGCTGCCCGGAGCCCGTGTCGGGCTGCTTCACTTCGAATTGATGGGAGGATTCGGACTCATCACCTTGGGCGTGGCCACGCGGGTTGTCCTGGGTCATAGCGGAGGACGTAGCCGACTTGAACGGACTCATCCTGTTCTTCTGTCAGTTCTGACTTTGGTCCTGCTGGGGCTGTTGTCGCGGGTGTCAGGAGAGTTCCTACCCCACATTCAGATCAGCCATTATCTCTATGCGGCCTTCGCGTGGGTCGCCGGATTGATCCTTTGGGCGTGCTGGGTGCTGCCGGGGGTCATGCGTCCCGACCCCGAGGGCTGAGGGGAACGCCGGTTTTCCAGGCAACTCGACAAAGTTTGCGAGTAACTTCCCGCCCAGAATGGGTAGGAGCCGCGAAATTGAGAATCGCTGAGGTTGCGGTTCTTCCCATGAACCGATCGCACGCTTCGGTGCCTCGAAACACGAAACGGAACGAAGTTAACAGGAACAGTGGATGAGCGTTTAGCCGATCAACTCCTTCCTCCCATGGCCCTAGCGGGGGGTGGCAGCTTTTCGCTCCTGCGTCACTTTTTTAACTTCCAGCCCTCTGCGTTCACATCGAGCGCGCTGTGACCTCGGTATTGATCATAGACGCGCTCCATCTCCTCGATGCTGTCGAACCAACCGATGACGAAGGCTCCGCCGAACGACTCGCCGGCTTTCACGGGTCGCTCACCGATCTCATGGATGAAGCACACATAGCCGGTGCGTTGATGACACCAGGCCTCTGAGGTATCGCTAGGGTTGAGCACCATGCCGGCTAGCCACGGACCGTCCGCGCCCGTCTTCGGGTCGCGTGTGCGATAGGCGCGGATCATGCGCTGAGGGACGCCATCGCGGTCGCGTCGATAATTGAACTTCTCGTCCGGCGCGAAATCGTTGAAGAACTCGGTGGCGGGAATCCTTCCGCGGTAGCTCAGGTAGATCTCGCTGAACGTGTCGCCGCGTGTGTGCTTCAGATGTCCCGGCAGGTCCTGTCGAAAGAAAAGAGCATCGCCCGCGTTGCGACTCAGAATGCGGTCGGATGAGATGAAATATCGCTTGCCCGCGGGGAAGACCAGGGTCTGCTTCCATTCTGAGCCCGTCTGCTTGCCCGGAGCGGCGATGGTATAGTTCCAACGTTGCTCGACCGCGACAAAGTCCCGACCCTGGATTACTCGTGGCTGGAGCTCCTTGGCTTGGGTGCAAATTTGGGGTCCCTCGATGCTGCGCTTGGGTGTCTTGCCGTGATAGGCGTTGTTGAAGTCGTAGGGCAGATCGCCAGTTAACTGGCTGCGATAGGCCGCATCGCTGCCCGGCTCCATGATCCAATCCTGAATGTCCAGGCCGAAGCCGAGGTCGCGCGCGCCGGTTTTCTTATCCAGAAGGCTGCCTGCTTCCACTCCGCTCACGTAACCCTTTTTCTTGATGGACGCTTCCAGCACCGATCCACGCAGTGTGATGCGTTCTGCTGTTTCCTCGACGGAGAACGGATGCGCTCTGTCTTCCTGAGCCTGGATCGGCATCGGCGTGGCCGAGCACAGCAGTAACAGCGCGGCCGCCCGCAGAATCCGGGCGCTCGTGAGACGAGTCGGGCGGGGTGTGGTTGGGATTCTCGAATCGGGGCCTGCCAATCCAACCGATGTTGTCGGGGTAGCCATAGAGCTTAGCGGGTATGAACGCTACTTTTGTCGGCTAACCTAGAGCTGTCGATCGAGGAAAGTCGATGCCTTTGTGTTCGCGGCCTCGCAGCAAACACCGCCAGCGCGATGGCACGGGCTGTTGTGAGGTGCGGGAACCTCATGGCATCGCGCCGGCGGCGTTTGCTACGAGGAGGCACTGCGTGCTGGAACATCTGATCCCGGTGGCAGGACATCATCCTTGCCGCTAGAGATCGATACTAGACAAGCTGGGCAATATGGCAGGTTCTCACCTTGGTGTTAGGGAGCCCGAACCCGCAGGGTTCAAAGAAATTTAGCCGGGGGTGCTCGCACCCCCGGAACTGTGAAAAGTACGGAGCATCGCGCAGCGATGCCACCGGCTCCTGAGACTTGCGTCATCCCTACTCAAGGAACCGAATCTGTTCGTCAGTCTGTTCGCCGACGGGTGGCACGCCTTTCAGGGTGCTGTTCAATAGGGGGCGACAGACCGGGGGTGTCGCTGCGCTCCACGCCCCGGCTAATCTCTTTGAGCCCTGCGGGTTCTCGGCTTCGGATTCAGGTACTAAGGCGAACAAGGTGAGAATCTCCTACAGCTTGTCAGTTTGCCGCGATCAGCGGCGAGTCGTTTCAGGCTGGAGTCCTTGCGTCATGGAGTGGGAGGGAACTTGAATGCGGCAATTCTGATCACGGATCACGCTTCGCTTTGGCTCGGGTGGAGGAATTCGCTTGTGGCGCTTTGCGATGGGGAGAATAGTGGGCCGTATTCGAATTGTCCGATCCCCACACTTTTCCTTTTATCTCGTGCACTATTTCCTCATTGCTCTGCAGTTGATCGTAGCCGTCGGGATCCTCAACGTCTGGCTGCTCCGCTCCCGCAGGGCGACCCCGTATCGTGGGGGCGAGGCTAAGACCCTCCGCGAAGAATTTGCCGCCTATGGGCTGCCGTTCTGGTTCATGTGCCTGATCGGCGCACTCAAGGTGTGCCTTGCGCTCGCCCTCATTATAGCCATTTGGGTTCATCCGCTCGCCCGACCTGCTGCGATCGGCTTGGGATTGTTGATGCTGGGAGCGTTCGTCATGCATCTCAAAGTGAAAGACCCGATCGAAAAGTCGCTCCCAGCCATCGGCGTTCTCGCGATGTGTACCGCCATCGCGCTCTTCTAGCAGCAACACCCGCCGACGCAATGGCACGGCTCTTGTGAGGTTCGGAAAACGTGTCGAGTTGCCTTCCAAAACAGCGTTTGCCTACAAGCCCTGGAGGAGCCGCTGTGAGAGGCTGCATGGGACGGAATGATCTGGCGTGAAGGAACAGCGGTGTCGTGCCACCGCGGTCCATAGGGCGCTCGTGCTCTCCAATGACGTGGGTATCTGGGTGGCTCTATGGAGCGCGGAGACATGTCTCCGACCAAAACGCCCCCAAACTCAGGTAACCGTTCAGCGCCAGGTAAATCAGCGCTGGTAAGGTCTGGAGTAGAGTGTCTTTGATTCTGATGCGGACGCCGACTGCGATCATCATCATCAGCGCGAGCCCAGCTGAAGCCGCTTGTCCCATCCACGGATAGCTCAGTCCCGCCAACAACCCCATCCCCGCCAAGACCTGCAACCCACCCACCAGTTTTCGTTGCGATCCGAGGTGGTAACGTTCGAACTCTCGTCTCATCTGTGAGGACACGAAGCACGCCGACCCATAAGCGAGGAATGACAGGGCGGAGAACAGGATCAAGACTACATTCAAGGACGCCACCTTGGGGCATTCTCCCTCCCGTGCCTACTTGAATCTTACCTCCGGTTAGCAGAGGGGCAGGGGGGTGAGTATTCCGGGCGAGGCTGTTTTCAACCCCATGCTGGCAAAGGCTCTCGTTCCCTTGTATGTGGATGGACCTTCAGCTAGAATGATTGCCACTGGTATGCACCCACACTCACGCAGCTTCGGCGCGCTCGGGAAACGAACGGTAGTCTTCCTCGGTTTGGCACTTGCCTCCTGGATTCAGGCTGCGCCGGGACAGGCGCAAACCACCATCCCGGCGGCCATTCCCCGCGAGATCCGGGATATCTCCGGGTGGCAGGTGCTTGTCCAAACCAAATTGCTGGAGACGGAGCGCAACGCCACGGAGCATGCGCTGGGTTTGCTCCAGAAGATGCTGGATGAGATTGTTCGCGTGGTTCCCCCGACGGCCGTGAAGGAATTGAGGCGAATACCTTTGTATTTCTCACCCGCCTATCAGCCTAGCCGGACGGGCGCCGAGTATCATCCCGATGCCGGCTGGCTTCGCGCCAACGGCCGCGATCCGATGATGGCGCGCGCGGTTGAGTTCTCTGGTGTTGCCGACTTCGAAAAAGAGATGAATCGGATGCCGAACTTCGTCCTCCACGAACTTGCCCATGGCTATCACCATCGCGTGCTCCAGGATGGCTTTTCGAACGCCTCCATCAAAGCGGCCTTCGAACGTGCCAAAGCGGGTGGTAAATACGAGCTCGTCGAACGGTGGTTTGGCAACGGGAAACCCAACACCCGCGAGCGTGCCTACGCGATGACCAACCCGATGGAATATTTCGCGGAGGCCACCGAGGCTTATTTTGTGCGCAACGACTTCTTTCCCTTCACCCGGGACGAGCTGAAGCTGCACGATCCGGAGATGTTGACACTGCTGGAGAAGCTGTGGACGAAGCCATGAAAATGGAACAACGTCCACATTCCTAAGCCCAGCCCGTGGCGATTGTTAAAGCCAGCAGACTTAGGATAGTAAATCTATGCTGCATTCCGGTTCTCCCCAGGGCGTCAGGGCTGGAAAACCGCCCGATAGTATTGGAGCGGAAGGGTGGCCGGCGCGGGATCTGTCCACGTCGCCAGTCCTCCGATCGGGATGATCGTGGTGCCGAGGGGGGCCCAGTCCACAAGGTTGGTGCTCGACTCGATTTGGTAAACACCGTTGATGACCCCTTGAATGCGACTGCTAAAGGCCCCATTCAACTTCGTCGGGCTGACTAGGCGGGCCACCCCATTGATGACCTCCAACTGCACGGCGGCGGTTGTGTAGCTGGGACGGAAATAGAAGCCATCCGCGATGAACCCGCCCTGGAAGCTGGAAAACGTGCCCGTCCGTGAACCACAGGTCAGGATGGCAAATGTTTGGTTGGTGGCTGGAGTAAACCCATTGGCCAGTTCCAGCTCAAGGGCGCCGGAGAGCGCGGCGCTACCGGTGACCTGAAGTTGGCCGAAGTCCTGGCCGGGATCAGGTCCTCCGATTCTCGTTCGGATGACCGAGCCGGGCGAGAACGTGCTATTTCCAACCACTCGCACTGTGCCCGTCAAGACCTCGAGGCGGCCGGATTGGACAAAGGCGACAATCTGGATGGTGTTCGTCCCCCGGGTTGACGTCTTGCGATACACTCCTTCGTTTCGAAAGGTGGAGGTGCCGGCCCCCGCCTGGAGGAGATTTCCGTCAACCGAGACCTCAAACAATCCGGTCGGGAGGTTGTGAAAGGTAGAGTTATTCTCCAGGTTGAATGGGCCACCTATCCAGCGTGTGGTTCCTGCATTCGTGATGAAACCGCTGTTCGCCAGCGTTTTCGAACCATTGCCTGCCAAGAGCAGTGTCGACTGAGGAAGAATGGTCAGGTTGGGCGAGAGGATTCCTCCCCTCCACTCGAGGGTTCCATCCAGAGTGGCCGCCCCGCGACAGTAACCATTTGCGTAAATGAGGTTGGTCGCGGAGATGACTCCAGTCAGGGTCGCCTGGAAATTGCCGGTGTCGAGGCGCTTTACCCCCACTCCGGCAAAATGCGTGTTTTCGTAGAGCCCGGCCGGCAACTCGATCTGGGCACCGTCATCGGCGACAAAACCGTTTCCCGCGCCTGAGGTCTGAAAGGTGCGGGTTTCGAATCGGATCGTGCCCCGGTCGGCTGCTCGAACCGTCCCGGAGTTGATGAAGCTTACCACTCGAATGGAATTGGTGGAATCGCTCCCTGTTTTGACATAAGTCCCTTCGTTATGAAGAATCGAGGTTCCCGCTCCGTTCTGAAGCCAGGCTCCACCAAAGGTTACCTCGATCAAACCGTCCTTGCGGTTCATGAAATACTGGTTGTTCTCCAGGCTCAAAGCCCCGCTATTCCAACGGATTGTCCCTTGGTTGGTCACCGCCCCCCCGGTGTAGCTCTTAGCACCCCCTTCGAACACGAAGGTGCATTCCGGGGCGATGGTCATCCTCACTCGAGTGATCGATCCGGCTGACCAACTGCCCGAGTGAAGTACGGTCAGGAAAGCCTGAGCGCCGCCTGAGATCCCGCCGTTCGATGCGCTGAGCACGAGGTTGCTTACCGAAGCGCTTGCATCCAGCAGCGGGGTTCCGCTCGCGATCGTTGCGGAATCGCTAGGACCAGGAATTCCTGCGGGGAACCAGTTGGCGGGTGTGGACCAGAAGCCCCCCCCACCAACCCAGGTGTAGTGGATTTGTGCTGAAAGGCGGCTTGGGGAGAACAGAGCGGAGCAGATGAAAGCAGCCAGGAAAAGGAAGGACCCGGAAGGAATGAGATTTAACGGCTTCATAATACAGAGCAAGAACCGCTGCTTCACTCCGTCGTCATACGCCCCGCCTGGGCGCTCTTGAGCACGACGGTATGAGGCACCGCGTTGGATTGCTTTTAGGACTATCCTTTCATCTCAAATCGGGCTCCTTGTGTCAAATCTATGCTGCTAGCACCCTGTCGGCCTGGTCCCCACCTGACGTGAGTCCGGCAGTGGACCCCGATTGTGCTGAGTTATCACTTCGGAAATGTCGCGACAGGCTGCTAGATATTTTTCCTGCGGAGAAGAGCCGAGGCGAGCACGACCGAGAGAATGAGACTTTGGACGGTCAGGGCGTTCGGGCGCCCGACGGGGAGTTAGTCGGTGGCGCTCCCTGAGGGGGACGTGAGCCAAAGGGGCGCGGAGGCGGCTGCGTGATAAAGAGTGCAATATCCTTGGACGCCTTGGTGTCGACGCCCGGCTTTTGGAGGAATCCGAGATCTCGGAACCAATCGATGTAACGATTCTGCCAGGTCCCAAAGGGAATGCCATTTCTGTCGGCCAATCCCGCTGCCATACGGCTGCCGTCGGGCATGGGATCACCGGGATGCCGGCCGTGGCCGTAGAGATGCATTTCCACGTTGGGAATGCCCGCATTTAACATCGCTGAGTAATACTCCGTCGCCCACAGGGCATGGATCCGATCCCCGGCGCCGGCGCAGGTGATGAAGGCCGGTGGAGTGTTCCTTGGAATGGGAGGGTTTTGGCCGCGAGCAAAGGGTGTCGGCCCCGGATAGATAATTCCCACAAAATCAGGTCGCGAGGAGACGCCGGCCAGCGGGTCGCTGGCGAGATTGTTTGTCCGGTCGAACTCTTCAAAGAACACCGCGGCCGGCGCGGCGAGTTCGGCGCCGGCGGAAAAGCCCATGATGCCGATCTTCTGGGGGTCGATATTCCATGTTTTGGCATGGGCGCGAACCAAGCGGATCGCTTGAAGCGCATCGCGCACGGCATCCACCTCGGCCTTATATCCGTCGGCGCGAAGGCGATTGCGCAGGATGACCGTGTTCACCCCGTAGTTGAAAAAGTAAGGAACGAAGTCGGCGCTTTCGGATCCGACATTCAGCGTGCGGTGACCGCCTCCTGCCGCCAGGATAATGGCAGCACCTGTGTTGATCCCACCTTCCACCGTGTGAACCTCGATGGAGGGGTTGTGGATGTTGGTGATCCAGCTGATGCGGCCCGGAACCGACTTGCTGAGATTGTAATACTCAGCTTCGCGGACGCGGTCGGAGTTCAGCCACGGGGATCCGGGAGAGTACAGCGGCACCACAGTGCCGCCGGGCAGGATGGGCTGTGGCGCGTAGGGACCGTCATGGGTTGGGCCCGGCTTGGGAATGCCAAGGGGAGTGAAGGAGCTTGGGGGGGTGGACGTCTCCTGCTGGGCGCCACTGGCGCGATGCGGTGTCACGGAAACGGCCAGGGCGGAGAAGAAGGCTAGGCAGAGTTTCAAGTTCATGTCGGTCTACGATGGTGTTTGTCGGACACGTGTCATCTTCCAAGATGGCGGATTCCCCGAACTGCAGGCGGCTCGAGCATTCAAGGTCGCGCTTCGGTCAGCCTTCTCGTAAAAACGCTCATGATTTGAGTTTGGCCCAATCCCCGCCCTGAGTCGCTGGAAAAGTAGCTAGTTTCGTCGCTCGCTGTCCGCGCCTTGAGACCTATGACACTGCCGAGGTGCTCTTTCCGAGCTAGCAGCAGCCACCGCCGACAAGATGGGACGGCTGTTGAGAGGTGGGGAAACTCTAGGACCGGATTGGAGGAGTCGCTGTGATCATGGAGTGCTGTAGCCCTCTACAGCTTTTCAGCCCCCCCGGAGGGGGATCCCGGCTCAGCCCCTCCAACGCAGTCGTTTAGAGTAGGGACACCTGCAGCCATTCCGCCACGTGCAGGAAAAGCGGAGACATGTCTCCGCACTCCATAGCGCCTGGTTCCATCGCGTTAGGTTGCGCCGCTCTGGACACCGAAGCGAGCGATCGGTTCATAGCAAGGGGACAGAGCATCACTCCGCAAAGTGCCCGCCGGGGCTATCGATTGGCTACAAGCCTCCCTGGCCCTCGTCAGGCTGGAACCACCCCGACTCTGAGTCGGGGTGGTGAAACCCAGTCGGACGGTTAGTGGGCCCAATCTCCCTTCCAACAGTCTGTCAGCGGACGAATTCGCCTATTCCCCGAGAATGGGAATCTCGGAACGAATTCGGAAGAACTGTTGCGGAGTCGTGATGCGAATCTCGGTCTTCTGAATCCCATCGGCCGTGATCACATCAGATGCCACCGGAGACCAGGGCCCTGCCAGTGTTGGGGAGCTTTCCAATTTGAAATCGGCGCCGATGACCTGCGGCCAGACCACGGTCGCTTGGCCATTTTTCACCACGGCGGAGACTGAGATCCCGCTGAAGCCGTCGCCAGGCAGAATTACTTGATCAATCACGTGGATGACGCCGTTCAGCGCTTCAATATCGGCGGCAATGACCGAGGCTTGGTTGATCTTCACGCCGGCGTCACTGACGTCGATCTTTGCAGGTGCTCCCTGCAGCGTCAGAACCTGGCCATCCTTGAGGTCTGTGGAACGGAGTCGTGGTCCATGATTGATGTGATAGAGGAGGACGTGGCGCAGCCGGAGCGGATTGGCGAGAAGCGCCTCGATGGTCCCAGGAGGAAGTTTGGCGAAGGCGGCATTGTTGGGTGCAAACAGGGTGTAGGGTCCCGCCGCCTGCAACGTCTCCACGAGCCCGGCCGCCTGGACGGCCGTTACCAGTGTGCTGAAGTCTGGGTTTCCGAGCGCTAGCTCGACGATTCCCGGAGGCGGCAGGAGGACTGAGTCGACCACGTGGATGATCCCATTCGAAGCCTCCACGTCCGCCGCGACCACAGTAGCCTGATCGATCTTCACTCCACCCGTCGTGCTGACTCTCACGGCGGCCCCTTGAAGGGTAGGCAGACCACCGGGCTTCAGGTCGGCTGCGCGTACCCTGCCTCTCACGAGATGATAGAGCAGGATCGTCTTCAGCCGGTTGGTGTCCGCGAGCAGCGCTGGCAGCGTCCCGGGGGGAAGCTTGGCGAAGGCTGCATTGTTCGGCGCGAAAACCGTTGTCTCGCGGTCCGACACTATCAGGCGACTGAGCCCGGCAGCTTCAACGGCTGCGGCCAAAGTCGTGAAGTCTGGGCTCGAGCCGGCAATCTCGCCCAGGCTGGGCGGAGGCAGGATCACCGAGTCGATGACGTGGACGATGCCGTTGGAGGCCTCATTGTCTGTGATGATAATCCCGGCGTCATTGATCTTCGGTGCTGGTGAGAGCGTCACGGTGGCGGCTGCCCCCTGAGCGGTGATGATTTTGCCCGCCTGGAGATCGCCGCTGCGCACGCGTCCTGGCACGACATGGTAGAGGAGCACCGTGCGCAACCGGCTGGGATTTGCCACCAACCCGGCGAGCGTGGCTGGCGGCAGTTTGGCGAACGCAGCATCGGTGGGCGCAAAGACGGTGAGTCCGGCCTGGGTGTCGGCCTTGAGCGTCTCGGTGAGCCCGGCAATCTGGACTGCGCTAACGAGAGTGGTGAATCGGCCATCGCCCCCCGCCACCTCAAGAAGGTCGGCAGCGTGGGAGTGACGAGGCTGTGAGAAAACCATCAGGAGTAAACTGGCCGCTACGAGCTCACCCCTGAAGCGGTGGAAGAATGGAGTTCGTTGAATTGTCTTCATGGTTCTTGGTTCCGTTGTGGGTCCGGAGTTTGATAGTTGAGTGTTGACTGTCGATTTTCAGTCTATAGCACCCACCGACGTTAAAAACGGACACCGGTGTGGGGGATAAGTCCGACAGGCTAGTAGCCTTGATTTAAGGTGGGGCGAGGCTCGAGCCCACAACGGCTCCAGGCTTGCCTTAGCCGAACGTGAGGAATGGAGGCGAAAGTAGCGGGCTGCTCAGAGGCAGAATCCAGTGCCCGAACGTGGCGTGTTGGGGGGATAGATGCCGAGAGTGGTAAAGGATGAGTCAACCAGGAGCCCGAAACCCATGCTGAGATTTCGCCATCCGTTGACGAGCGTGAGCGTGGATCCTGAGTCGCCTCGGTGGCTCCATGCGTCTTGGGCCGGTTGGTAGATGCCTGCCCACAGGACGATGTTCAAAGCCACCAATGCGCTCGTGACAGCCGGCCGGTGAGCATGCAACACCTGGTATAGGAAAGACTCGAATCGAGTCGTCCAAGCTGCCCTTCTTCCATGCAGCAGGGCGTCCATCAGGTAGGAAACCTTGGCTGCTTGGGTGGAGGGGGCCGTCTGGCTTAACATCGCTTGGAGCAACCCGGTGACTATGGCGATATCGGGAACGAGACCGTTCAGCTGCACTTGGCTGCGAAGCTTGTCCAAGGCACGGGTGAGCCTCTTCTGGGCGGCTGCCTCGGTCAGCCCTAGGATTTTTGCGATCTGGCGAGCGGTCATCCGATGCCAAAAGCGAAGCAGGACCAACTTCCGGTCATCGGCTCCCAACCGACCCAGAGCTTGGTCCAGCTGCTCTTCCAAGGAGACCCCGTCTTCGGAAACGAGGTCGGTACGGGATTGCCCCTCAGTCAGAATACCGGCTTCCATCTCCCGGCTCCTCCGACGGCACTCCGAACGAACCAGTTTGCTGGCTTCAAAGACGGAGGCTCTGTACAGCCATCCCCCCAAGTGGACATCGGGAGCCAGCGAGCCCGCTTTCCGAGCAAACTGGTGGAACACACACTGAGCAACATCACAGGCCAGATCGGGATCGCGCGTGATCCGTCGCGCCGACCCATATACCAGCGAAAAGTGCTTGCGGAAGAGCTCTTTGAAAGCGTCCTCCGATTGCCCCCCCACATATCGCCCAATCAATTCGCGGTCGTTCGAGATCGTGTTCATAGCACAAATGTTCCACGAAGTAGCACCCGCCCAGTTTCAATCCGGACAAAAAAACAGTTTCCGATGATTGACGTTCAAATTGTCAAGAGATGTTGGGAAGTCAAGGGGGACGCGCGGGACAATCAACCAGGAAAACCGCACTGGTCAATCGCGGAGCCCGAATTTAGAGTCTGTGTTTTAGCATGGCGACGGATCTGGGCTTAAGACCGGTGGGGATGGCGGGGGCGCCATGCTTTTCATTGTTTTGGGGAATCCTCGCCGCTTGCTTAACTTTAACCGCACCGATGTCTGCCGCCGACCCCAGTCTTCATTCGCTGGCTCAGCCGATCCCACCGGGCGACGTCCAATTCACGCTGCGGGAAGCCGCAGGGGCGGGAGAGGCGTCTGGCGTCGAAGCTGTTTATCGGCCCTATCGCGAGCGCGACGTCAAGAAGACCCGCTCCCTGAATCTCTGGCGGGGTTGGATGGGCAGTGGATCCAGGGAACTCATTCGGGTGCAACGAGAAGAGTTCCGTTCAGTCCGACAGAGTCTGGTGGCCAGCGGATCCAATCTGACCTTTGCCGTGTCCCTCCGCTGTCCCGACGCCAAGTATGGCGCCTACCAGTTGCAAAGTGTCCGGGTGGTGGCTGGCCGCCTCGGTCACCTAGAGTTCGAGCGGTGGTCTACAGAGACGCCGATCTTGGATGCTGGCTTCGGACTGCAGTGTAGCGTGTCATCCCTTCGCGGCGAGGCTCGGCCTAGCGGACTCGCGGCTCAACCCTTGCGCGGATCACTCCCCCTCTGGCCTACGCTTCGAACGGTGGATCTGCAGTTCTCCCCCGTGGAAGTGCCGGTGGTTCGGCTCTTTGAATCGACCTCGAAACATCACTGGGATGGTTGGCGGCAAACCATCCCGCAAGGCTGGCCGGGAGGGAGAACCATCGTTCTGCGGCAGGTGAATGGCCCTACCGTTTGGAGGGAACACGAATACTACGCTTTTCCACCGGCCAATGAACCTCCCTTGGCGCATCCTGTGCCTCCGTCGGGAGTCATGTCGGGAATCCAGGTCGAAGTCTTCTGGCCCGAAGGCGGATCCCTTGATTTTCCGGAAACCCGGTTTGAGACGTCGGTCGAGATGATCGCGGTGGCACTCTCGAAGTTGCCACCTCGGATGGCCGAGCTTTTGGCACATAGTGTCAGGCTTCGGCCGGGAATCGAGCCTGGTTCGATCTCCGCCCAAGAATGGCGCGAGTTGGAAGCAAGCGTGCCGGAGCTTGAACTGCCGCTTTCCATCGAAATGGCACCCTCCGCCCAAGGCTCGACCGCCTTAAAGATCACGCGTCGCCCGGCCTTCACAGAGGCCTGGGTTTGCACCTTCGCGGCTCCCTATGATGACGCCCGCCGCTTCCTGTTAACGTCATTGTTGCTGCGGCCGGAGCGGTGGATAGGCCCCGTCCCGGAGTAGACGGAGAAGGCTCCGGCAAGTTTGGGGCAGGGCTCCCGTCAAACTGACGATTTTCTGGGTGCGCGCTCTTCGTCTCTTCATGCTGTATCTCAATGACTTCTGCGGTAAGTTGGGAGCTTAGCCGCGCAGAGCGGTTTCCTGCCGCTCCTTTTGTAATGTCTCGGCGCCGATGCTGAATAACATGTTGGAGCCTGCCACTCCACGAGGGGGGTGAACGGTTCCACAACGCTTATGAAGAGACTCATCTGGTCGAATTTGATCGTCGCGATTGCCGTGGCCTTGCTTGGTTCAGGAAACAACACCGGCGCTCAACCGGCACCGCTGGCTTATCAGGGTCGCCTCACGGAGAATGGAGCCCCGGCCACGGGGACCTACGCGATGGAGTTCAAGCTGTTCGATGTGCCCGAGTTGGGCTTCGGTGTTCAGAAGGGGGGTACGATCACGGACTCTTCCGTATCTGTTAACGACGGCGCCTTTACTGTGACCCTGGACTTCGGCGCGAGCGCGTTTGATGGATCTCTACGCTATTTGGAGATCAGCGTGAGCCAAGCCGGTGCCGGCACGCCGCTGCGAGTGCTGTCGCCGAGGCAGGAAGTCAGACTGGTTCCCTACGCCATTCACAGCCTGAGTGCTGCTCAGTTGGACGGGGTAGCGGCTGCCAGTTTCGTGCGCGCTGTACCTAACGGCAGCGTCGGAATTGGCACTCCCGATCCCAAGGCCTTGCTACATCTCTACCATCAGCCCGAGTCCCTCACGCAGTTAATCGAGACCGGTGGTGGAACCAACGCCTGGACCAAGGTGGGATTCAAAAACCTCAATGGCGAGTGGGACATCGGCACCTCACGAGGTTTTAACAGTGATGTGTTCTATATCGATCGGTTGGGTAGCGATCGGATTGAGTTCCAACTCTCACCTGGGGGCGGCCTCGGCTTGGGCATTGAACCTCGCGCCAAGCTTCATCTTTATGAGCCCGACTCGGTGACCCATCTGATCGAGTCCGGAGGCGGGGTGAATGCCTGGGCCAAGGTGTCTTTTCGAAATGCCCGAGGCCAGTGGGATATCGGAACGTCTCGTGAATACAACGGCGACCAATTCTACATTTCCAGACCGGGAGCGCCCTCGGTGGCCTTCGGTGTGCAGCCCAACGGGGATGTCTACGCCGCCGGGGACATCACCGGCACCCGGCTTTTCCTAAGGCCCGATCCGTTCGCCCCGCGAAATGCCGCCGTTCTCACTCAGGATCCCGGAGTCGAGAATTTTGTGCCCTATAACACCGCCCTCAATCGGGCCATGAGCCTGATCGTTCATGACGCCTCGGTGCGCACCCTGGAAATACGTGGCGGTGCAGACTTGGCCGAACCGTTCCCGATGAAGGAGTCGGAGATTGAGAAGGGATCGGTGGTGGTCATCGATGAGCAGGAGACCGGCAGATTAAAGATGAGCACGCAGGCTTACGACCGTCGTGTGGCGGGCATCGTGAGCGGCGCCAACGGGATTAACCCCGGCATCAGCCTCCGGCAGGAAGGGGTGGCGGATGAAGGCGAATATGTGGCTCTCACCGGGCGGGTGTATGTCCGGGCCGATGCGACTACAGGAGCCATCGAGCCCGGAGATCTGCTGACGACCAGCGATACGCCTGGCCACGCGATGCGGGTTGCGGACCATACGCGGGCACAGGGTGCCATTCTCGGCAAGGCCATGAGCCGTCTGAAGGAAGGCAAAGGGATGGTCCTGGTGTTGGTGACACTCCAATAGCTGCTCTAGGTGCCTATGCTGCTCAGGAAGCTTGCTATGAAATCGCCGATTGTAATCGCACTCCTGGCCTTCGCCGCAGCCTGGAAGGCTGACGCGCAGGCTGCGCTTCCCGTCAGTGGGAGGCCGGTTCCCGGGATGGAAATCTTCGATGCCACCATGTCCGGCTTCATGAGGACGAACGGCATCACCGCGGGGGTGCTGGGCATCAGCCGCGGTGGCCACATTCAGTACCTACGCTCCTTTGGATGGCTCCGCCCCCCCGCGGGCGCGGACCCGGGAATCCCCTTGCCGGAGAACGCCATGATGCGAACAGCCAGCGCAGTCAAGCCCGTCACGGCCGCCGCGATACGTGAATTCAGCTCTGTTGGTGGATTGGGCGCCGACGGCATCAACGCCCGCGCCTTCGATGGCTTGATCACCACCAAGAACGGCCTTCTGAACATAACTCCCAAGCCCGACCTCGGGGATCCGCGTCATGCGGACATCACAGTGAGCCACCTCCTTTTGCACCAGGCCGGATTCGACCGTCTGACGGATCCGCCTGGGGACGTGATGTTCAAATCCCGAACGGTGGCGGCTGCGCTAGGCCTCCCGAGTCCCCCTTCCAACCGCGAAATGATGAGCTACATGCTGGGCCAGTCGCTGCAATGGACTCCCGGCACCGTCAGCAACCTCACAGAGCCTGCCGGCACGGAGGCCTACTCCAATTACGGTTACATGGTGCTGGGGGAGATCCTTCAGACCCTCGCCGACGGCGGCTATTTCGCTTGGGTGCATCGTCGCATCATGAGCGCCGACCGCTGGATTCCATCCACGGAATTCGCCTTGGCCCGGTCGCTGCCGTCGGATCGCCATGCCCGCGAACCTGGATATGTTTCCGCCAACACCACCCAAAGCGTCTTCGATAACGAGAATCCGATCGAAACAGTGCCCACCCCGTATGGAGGTTTCTTTATCGAAGCCATGATCGCCCATGGTGGAGCCATCGCCTCCGCCCCTGCCATGATCCGTTTCGGAAACGCGTTCCATGTCTGGTATGACAGCGGAAATATCGGCCAACCCATCACGCCCGCCAACCCGATGCAGAACAACGCCCACTCGGGCAGGCTGGACGGCAGCAACACCCTGCTGCAGCAGAGGTCCGACGGAATCGTGTTCTACCTGGCCTTGAATCGAACCGACCACGGCGATCCCGACTTTGCCGACGTGCTGGGCAAAGCCATCAACACCCTGCTGAACGGGGGAGGATACTCCTGGCCTGGCAGTGAGACATCGGATGGATTCTGGGTTTCACTGGGCGCCGAAAACAGCACCGCCGGCTTCGGCGGCTATCATTCGAGTTATCAGGGCTTTCAAACATCGCTCGATCGGGTCAGCGATGGAAGTTATCTGCGGCTTCGAGCGGGCCGACAGGACTGGAAAGGAAGGATCCAGAAGCGCCTTCGCCTGGATGCCCCGGAAGGCGCGGTAGTCCTCGGGTTATGAACACATCGATTCTCTTGATCGCTGCACTGGCCTGGATGGGCCACGCCCTCACCTCGTCTGCGCAGGATTTCGCGATCGAATCCCCCCGTTTCACTTGGATCAGCAACCGGAGCTCTGATGAGACTTTTGCCATCGTCCCGCAAGGGGGACCGCTCGAGTCAGAGCCGATGGCGTCTGGAGAATTTAGTTTGACCGGAAGCTTCGGGTCGCTTGCCCCCGCCGTTCCCAGGCCCACGGGGGGCGAGAATCTGCTTCCACACGGGGATGCGGAAGGTCTGGTGGGCGCGAGCGGCTATTCGGTCGCCACCTTGCCGGGCTGGACGCTCACAGGCAATCTTCAGGTGGTGCGTTGGGACACGGAAGGAGGCTTCCCTGTCCTGGATGGTTCCGGCCCCGGCGATCCAGGCGTGAATTTTTTCGCCGGCGGTGACCAGGCTGAGGTCTCGACAGCGACCATCCGCATCGATTTGTCCGGTGCTCCTGCGTCAAGCGGCGACGGGCCGGAGATGGAACTGTCCGGGTGGTTTGGCGGCTACGGATTTCAAGATGACACCGCCACACTCACCGCCACGTTTTTGGACCCGGCTGGCGCGGCGCTGGGCTCCTTCCGCGTCGGAGGCTTCACCGGTGTTCAACGGCAAAATCGCACTCGACTGCTCTACGATTCCACAGCCTTCACGATGCCGGCCTCGGCACGCCAGGTCGAGCTGACCCTGGAACTGAGGCGCTATCAGGGGAACTATAACGATGGCTACGCCGACAACCTCAGACTTGCCTTCCGGCAACCCTCTGAGGAGGGGTTGCGGGTTGATGCATCGCTGCAGCCGGACACGGGATTAGAGTTGAGCTTCGTTTCCGAGCCGGGGAGGATCTACAGCCTCGAATCGGTCGAGGACCTGGGAACGCCTGCGTGGGAAAACCTGCCAGGCACCCAAAAACCGGGCACCGGCTCGGTGATTCGCTACCAGCTTCCCAATACGTTGACCCAACGGCAGAAATTCTTCCGTGTCAGGGTTGGACCGTGACGGGTGTGGATGCGGTCGGAATACGGGGTTCTATCCGACCAGGAGCGGACCTTCGCGCCCCGCTGGCGGACTGCGGGAGGGAAATTAGGCATCGACCGCGAATTCTAATCAACCGACCCATCCAGCTCTTGCCGCAATACTGCCGTTTTGTTATAAACTGCACTTAATTTTACCATGCATGCTGACTGTTTAAGAGCTGGCGGGAGGAAACCCCATTTAGCCACGCGCTCGGCCTCCGATGTTCAGTGCTTTGAAGGCAGTTCCCCGCGGCGTCACGGGATGAGCGAACGGATGGTAGGTGCCGCCGGGATAGCGCTGGCACTGTGCCTGAATGCTGACCCCTTGTTAGCCGCCAGCTTTACGAAAGCTGCCATCCCCGATCTGCCAGGAATGGCATCCATGGCGTCCGGCTCGCTGGCATGGGCTGACTACGACAATGACAATCAGCTCGACTTTCTGGTCACGGGCTCATCTTTCACTCAACTCTGGCGGAATACCGGAAGTGGGTTTGTTCGGGTTCCGGTAGCTGGGCTGCCTGGAGTGGGTGAAGGCGCGGTTGCCTGGGGAGATTACAATAACGATGGACGCCTGGATTTTCTTCTAGCGGGCATGAACGCCAATGGTGTGCCTGTCGCTCAACTCTGGCGCAACACCGGCAGCGGATTTGCTCAAACTACCGTTTCAGGCCTTTTGGGAGTCTGGCTGGGCGAT
Source organism: Verrucomicrobiales bacterium (assembly GCA_016793885.1). Taxonomy (NCBI): domain Bacteria; kingdom Pseudomonadati; phylum Verrucomicrobiota; class Verrucomicrobiia; order Verrucomicrobiales; species Verrucomicrobiales bacterium. The sequence goes on along the minus strand of JAEUHE010000137.1, from coordinate 15,180 downwards.
GTTGCTTGGGGGGATTTTGACAATGATGGCCGACTTGATTTTCTGCTCACGGGGACTCGAACATTCGCCAATGGACCCCGGTTGACGCAACTTTGGCGCAACACCGGCACCGGCTTCGTGCGCGTCTCCACACCGGGTTGGGTGGGGCTCGAAAGCAGTTCCGTCGCCTGGGCAGACTACGACCGGGACGGCTGGTTGGATTTTCTTATCATGGGCACGACCAACGGCATGTTCGCGGCCAGCGGACCGAGTGCCGCCAACGCGGCGGTCACACAGCTCTGGCGCAACACGGGGACCGGCTTTGCACAAGTGCAAATTCCCGGACTTCCACGCGCCTACGGAGGGAACCTGGCCTGGGGCGATTTCGACAATGACGGGCGACCGGATTTCATCATCACCGGCGAATCGGCCGCCGGCAAGATCACGCAAGTGTGGAGAAATACCGGCAGTGGTTTTGAACGGCTCTCGATCCCCGGCTTTGGCGGGAACTTCGGTGGGACGGTCGAGTGGGCGGATTACGACAACGACGGCTGGCTCGATTTCATTGTCAGCGGAGGAGAGAATCAGGCGGCTACCGAGCTTTGGCGGAACACAGGTGGGAATTTTACTTTGGACCCCGCGAGCCATATCTCGCAAGTGGGCGTTCCTTCGGTGGCTTGGGCCGATTCCGATCGCGACGGCCGGATCGACTTCTTGATCACCGGGTTCGACGGCAATCGCGAACCTCAGGATCAATATTTCGCTGAACTGTGGCGCAATCTTGAGCCCATCGTAAACGGTCCCCCTTCTGCGCCTTCAGGACTCCGCGCCTCGACCAGCTCGGGCGTCACCACCATTCAGTGGTTGCCGGCGATGGATGATCACACGCCCGCAGGAGGGCTCAGCTATAATTTGCGTGTCGGAACCCTTCCGGGTGCCTCCGATGTGCTCGTTTCCCATGCGGACGGCGTGACGGGTTTCCGACGTGTCGCCGCCCCCGGGAACGCCGGGTCTCGCAATCACCTGCAGTTGCAGCTTCCTCCCGGGAAGTATTATGCAACCGTGCAAGCCGTGGACTCGGCATTCACCGGCGGCGCATTCTCCACCGAACTCGCGTTTGCCACGCTGCCTGAGCTGAGCATTCGACGTCAGGGCGATCAGCTGGTCGTTGCCTGGACGGCTCCCGACTCGGGCTATGTGCTCGAGTCCAGCGAGGTGTTATCCGTTCCCAACTGGCAGCCCGAACCCATGGGGACCATCAGTCCAGTGCTCATCAGTGCCGCTCAGACTTCGCGCTTCTTTCGGCTCCGTAAACCGTGACCTGTGCGGCTTCTTTCCCCTCGAGGCGGGACAGCGGCCGGTTGCCGCTCTCCCGCCCGGGGGGCTTGCTACGGCGAATTGTGATGGCCCCGCCTCAGGGTTTTCGCAGTCGGAAGAACCCGGCATCCGTTCCCGCCTGCCGGTTGGTGACGTTGTATTCGCCATCCACCACGACCGGGGCGGTGGTTAGATTGGTGAATCCCCCGATGACCAGCCCGCCGAACTCGGCGCGACGTTGAAGGTTGAATCCCGGATATGCGGTCGACCAGTGCAACCGCACCTGTTCTGGTCCGGCATCATTGGCGATGTGCAGAACCGGTCTCTGATCTGGGCAGGGAAGTCCGAAGAGTTCCAGGGTATAGGTGTCGCAGCCTTCGAAGTCCTTATAGGTGTTCTTCTCATTGATGACCACCGTGAAGTGTTCACCGGCTGGAACCTGGAACGAGAAGCCGCCGGAGCCGGCTGCGATCGAGTCACCGCTCGAACCGACTAGGTTCGCACACGGGGCGGCCGGGTCGAACTCACCCAGATAGGCAGTTCCTTGAAGCGCGCGGGCCGCATCGGTGCACGGCACGCTGAGAAGGACAGCAACGCAGGCATCCGGGCCATCGTTGGTGAAGCGGTGCGCCGTGTAACGAAAGGGCGGATGCCAAAGCGAGGTTGTTCCGGAACAAAATGGAGTATCGCCACAGCCTGAAGGATAACCACCCAGGATGCGCTCGTGCAGGACCCGCGAGTTATCCAGGGAACCCGCCAGGGCCAGGTGACAACTCTCGCATCCCCCTCCACCCGATGAGCATTCGGCCGGGGCCAGTTCCAAGCTCCAACACTGCAGCGACCCCACGACGCCCGCGACGGTGTCCTCCACGCGGAGCGTCCAGGCCCCGAAGGAATCCAGGCCCACCAACTCGTTGAGATGCCCCTCAGGCGCGAAGGTGCCGGAGAAGGGGGCGTCCGCCGTGGTGATGCTGACCAATCCGCCGTCTGCGAATCGAGTGGGCCGCTCGCAGCTTTGACCATAGTTGTTGCCCGCGCCTCCCTGGTTTGACGCCAGCACCACCTGCACTCCTTGCGGAGAGATCAGCTTGAGACGCAGTTGGCCGACGGACGGATGCGTCGCATGCACCGAGACACGCACGCGGCTCACCTTGAAAGAGGGGGCCACCGGGAGCAGCGAGTTGAGAACTCCAGCATCGGGAATGACAATGGGTCCGCCGGCACTCGAAAATTCCTGGTAGGGACCGGCTGTTCCGGTCGGCAGGCGGATCGGAATGGCGAACTTCCCATGGCCGACGGTCCCCAGAATCAAGTGAAACACGGCGTTTTCCCCGCACGGAAGATCCGGCGTGGTGCGGATCTGGAAGACGGCGCGGTTGGTGTTGCTGCCCATTGCCGGAACCACCCCGAAATCCGCTTGGCCCTGAGTGATCAGGATTCGGTTGTCGAGGGATTGCAGGTGCGCCTCGACGACCTGGACGTTGGCTGCCGTCGGGTTCTCAATGGTCACAACGAGGTTGTCACATTCGTTGGGCTCGATACGGCCATTCCCATTGCCTGCCTCAATCAGCGCTGATTTGAGACGAAGTGGCAGATCCCCAACGGTGAGGGTGATGTCATTGCCGCTGCCTCCTTCGTAGCTGAGCCGAAAGGGAATCCCGCTCAGCATCACAACCGCGCCTTCCGGTCTTCCATTGAAGTTTCCGGTCGCTGGAACGGCACCCAGTTTGCTTCCGATATAGAATTCCTGGCCCGCCGAAGGTGGGAAACCCAGGGACAACTCCAGCGCTGCCCCGGTGACATCCAGGGCGCCGTGGCTCTCAAACCAGTTATTCCCGTAAGGTGTGAACGCTCCGGATTGAGGCGGCCCCTCGATCCGTTCGACCAAAGTCGATCCCGGAAGAAAATTCACGGTTTGCGCCGTCAGCCGCCCTAATGGATTACCGGGCACGAGTGTTCCGTCGACGGAAAGAGAGCCCACGAAGCCGCTTCCCCGCAGCGTTGCCGCGGGAGCCACATAGACATCGCTCCCTGGTTGAGATCCGTTAATGGTGACCGTGCCCCCGTAGATCAGGGTATCGCCGGTATAGGTGCTAACTCCGCTCAGAACTAAGGTTCCGGGACCCTGTTTCACCAGTTCCCCGGGTCCGAGGATCATACCTTCGAAAGTGGATGTTCCACCTGAGTCACTGATGATTAAACGATCGGCTTCCAGAGCGATCCGACCGGATCCGGCTAGAGAACCGATTTCCTCAATGCCTTGAATCCGGAGTAACCCCGAGTAACCGATGGAGACCGGAGCGTGATCGTCGATCTGCGGCCTGACTGCGCCGGTCTCAACCACATCCGCCTCAGGTCCGCCGATTCCGTCACCTACGATCAGCGGACCAGGAATGGACAGGTCATCGGATCCGGTTCGATTCAGGATCATGCGCCCTTCATTCACTCGCGTGGCACCGAGGTACGTGTTCGACCGAGTGCCGGAGTAAATCAGGGTACCCGCGCCGAACTTGGTCAGCCCCGCGAGGCCGTTGATGGTTCCGCTGACGTTGAGCGTCCCGTTGGTGGGCACGTTCAGCAAAGCGGTTTTGGAGAGGAACATCGGACCTGACCAAGAATTACTACCCAGACTCACGAGATGACCGCTGTAAAGCGTTAGGACGGCGTTCGTGGCGCTTAACACTAATCGCTCTGAGGAAATCCCGAGTCCCCCATTCAAGAAGAGCGTGCTGTCGCCTTGGACGATGGTGTCCCCTTCAGCCGTGCCAAGCGCGTGGTTGTCCGACAGGCCGACATTACCCTGGGCCAGGGTGAATGATCCGGTGAAGCTATTCGAACCCGTGAGGCCCAGGTAACCGTAACCATCTTTGATGATCGATGCTGGGCCGCTGACCGAGGCTTCGATAAAGAGATTCCCGCCGTAGATGAAAGGCGGTTTCAGCTCCGGGAGCACCGTAATGTGGGCCTGCGTCGCGTTGCCGAGACGCAGGCGGCCTTTGATGCGGTTCGCTTCCGAGGGGGAATCCACCACCGCCAGCACCTGGATATCGGTGTCGACCGTCAATTGCCCGGATCCAGTTTCCACCAACCCGCCACCGACGAAGGTCAGGCCATCGATGGATTCATTGTAGCCGTTGAGATCGTAGAGGCAGCCGGCGTGCAGCCTGAGCGTGCCGCCCAAGTTGGCGCTGCGTGTGTGCCGTACCGTAGCGGTGCTGTTCGTGGTCCCAACGATGAGGTCTCCCGGCACCGCAGTCCCCGCGAGTTTGCTGAGCAGCGTCAACCCGTCCACCGCCGCCAAGGCCCCGGAGAAGCTGTTGCCGCTTTTTCCAGCGATCTCGAGAGTTCCAGGACCGATCTTGGTCAATGGACCTGTTCCGCTGATGACTCCCTCCAACTGGAGATTGCCGCCGAGTAAGGTGTTGATTGTCGCAGGGGCGCTGAGGGTCAGGTTAGTCGAGAGGGTGGCGCCGCTTCCGATGCGAATCGCACCGCTGAATCCGCCCACACCCGCCCCCGCAATAGTCAGGGGTTCAGGCAGAGTCTCAACTGCGGTCTCGATGATCAATTCGGCGCCTGATGCGATGGTGGTGCCGTTGAATGGTTGACCGAAGGCAGCATCGGTGGCCACCCGCACATCTCCCTCGTTAATGAACGTGGCGCCATGGTAGGTATTGGTTCCTGATAACCGGAGTGTGCCTGGTCCGGTTTTGGTAAAACCCCAGCCTCCCGAACTGCCGATGCGCGCCGGGATTTGCAGATCCTGAGTCGCCTTACCGTCCTCGATATGGAAAGTGCTGGCGGCGTTCAGAAGAAGGAATCCTTCGAGGATGGCAGAGGAGGCCGATGCGCGGCTAGTTAGGTCACCGTCCAGGGCCAACCGGCCAGTCGTCATCGAAACTTCCCCCCCCTGCAGCACTAGATCGCTGATGGTGTCGGTGTTGGCGAATAGCTTCAGGGAGGATCCATCGCGCACGGTGACGGTGGCGGCGTCCGCGATCTGGTCGTCGAAGTTGAGGCGCGCCACGGCGGCGTTGGTGCCGTCGCCAACGACGAGGTTTCCCGGAATGGCGACGCGGCTGATGATGGTGAGCGGCACCAGGCTGGTGGTTTCGCGCTGATAAAGGGCCAGGGTGCCCCCGTTGACAAAGGTCGTGCCTCGATAAGTGTTATCCTTTTCGCCGAAGAAGGTCACCAAGCCGGCACCCGTCTTAACCACATCCCCTTTTCCGCTGAGAACACCCCGCAAGCTCATGTCTCCCGCGGCTGCTAGATGGAGAGTTGCGCTCGAGAGGACCAGGTCCGAGTTCACGGTCAATTGTCCGCCGGTCGACACGCTCAGCGCCTGGGGACCGCTGAAAGTGACGGATTCCAGGCTCAGGGTGTTGACGGCATCGGCGGCTACGGCAATGCCGTTGGTGACGCTTATTCCAGATCCGCGAAGATTGTATCCTCCGCCGAGGCCCAGGAACTGAATCTCGTGTAGTCGCAGTCCGGGGATATTGTTTGTGTTCAGCAAGCGAGCGGCACCGGACGGAAACACCAGCGTGTCCCCGTGGGTCGGCACGCCTGATCCCCCCCAGTTGTTGCGCTGATTCCAATGGGCGCTGCTCGCGTGACCGCCGGTCCAGATACGGGTGGCGGCACCGGCCTCGGGCACTCCGACACTGAGAACAGCAAGCAGCGCCGCCTGAAGAAACGCTGAACGCAGCGCAGCGTAGGAAAGAGGTAGGGTCTTCGTCGGGTTTTTCATATAATTACTCAGGTTAGCCGGTGCTGGAACTGCTTCCGGCATCTCTATTCCTTTAAGAATTTCCGACCCCTCGTTAGTGAGGTTTTTGAAATGAGCGACGATCACGGCAATCTGATCGCGAGGCACCCCTCCAAAACCACTCTCGGTGGACTTACAAACCGGGGATGGAATGGCTCCTTAGGGCTGCCGGTTTTGCCGCATGGCAACGGATGGGCGATTTTGACGGTCCTCCGCTGCGGACGGACACCGACACGAGGATTGTGCAGGCGTGGGTGCAACGAGCCTGACCCGGCCTCGGGTGGCGCTACCGGCTGCGAAAGGCGCAGAGGTGAGTTGCGGTGCGGAGGTAGATCGTGGTCGCGTCGAAAGCCGGGGTGACGAAAGCCGGCTCTCCCAGGGCATGTTGGCTTACAAGTTCGAAGGTGTCGGCTGCTTTGACGACGGACACCTGACCGCGATTGGACACCAGGTAGAGGTGGCCGTTGGCGATGACCGGGGAAGCGCTGTATTGCCCCGCGGCTTCGAGACGCTGGTCATACACGACTTTCCCAGTGAGGGCATTGACACAGGTGAGGATCCCACCGTTGCGAACCATATAGATCCTCTCTTCAAAGAAGACGGGAGAGGGAATCTCTGGGATGCTCCGGTTGAGCTGCCACGCGACATGCGTGTCCGTGACGTCGCCGCGGCCACCGGGTCGGACGGCCATGAGCATCGGTTTGCCGCGTTTGAAGGAGAGGTTGGCGATGAGTTCCTCGCGGGTGATCAGCCCATCCTTGTCCTTGTCCATTCCATCGAAAATTTCGTTCTGCCGCTTGGTGCGTTTGGCCTCTTCCGCGGGCACCGGAAAGCCAAAGCCCGGGTGCCCGATCGGCAGCTCCGGCCGAAGGGGATAGGTGAAGTGCTTGGTGATCTCGTTGCGACCGACTTTGCCATCGCCATTGGCGTCAAATCCCAGCATGGCTTTCCAGAACGGTTCCGGATCTGGTTGTTCATCGGCAACGCCGCCGAGCATCGCCGCCGCCGCATAGACCTGTCCTCGGCCAGAAATGGGCTGTGCGATGGTCTCGCGCGAAAATCCAGTGGCGAACCATTTTTCCACACCGGTTGCCGGATCGTAACCGCAGAGCCGTCCGCTGCCCAACACCACCAACTCATCACCGTCGGCGTGGGACCAGATGGTCGGCGTGGACCATCCGCTCCGCTGCAAAGGCCGGGGTGTCTCCCAGGCGAGCTGGCCGGTGGATTTCTTAAACGCGAGAATCCGTGACTGGCTCAACTTGCTGTCGGGCAGGTTGGATTCATTGTCCACGACCAGTATGAGGTGGTCGCCATGTCCGATAGGAGAGGTTGCCGTGCCATAGAGGCTCTTGGGCGTTGGGATCGGCTGCCGCCATAGTTCTCGTCCGTCGAGGTCATAGCACAGCAAGCCGTAGGCTCCAAAATAGACATGGACGCGTCCTCCATCGACATAGGGCGTCGGGGATGCGGGACTGTTCACCTCATGGACCTTCTCCTGGGGCATTGCCGGCGCGGGTTGGGTCCAGATTCGTTTTCCCGAAACGGCATCGAGGGCCAAGGTGACCAATTGATCCCCCTCCGCTGCCGTGAGGAAGATCCGGTTGCCAGCCAGGGCAGGGGAGGAGAGGCCGGGCGGGATCGGTTGCTTCCAGACCAGGCTGCGGTCCTCGAGCTTCAGGGGTGGTTTGAACGCGGCCGCTACCCCCGAGCCGTTGGATCCACGAAACTGGTTCCAGGAATCACCGTTCGTTGCAGCGTGCAGCGAGGTGTTGGCGTGAAGCAGCACGAGTAGTGGGATGATCAGCCAGGGTCTCATGGTTCATGGCTATCCATAGTCGTTTCTGTGGGTTTTCACCAGAGCAAAGTCGGGCCCTTAGATGAGTCACCTTAGGGAGACGCCACCAGGATCGGGGGAAACTCCGTTCGTGGTCAAATCTAGCCCTACCTCAACGCGGAGCACGCGAAGGAATTCCGCCGCTTTGTCTCACACGCGCAACCGAAACCCTACACTGATCTGGACTCCTTCGGCGGCCTATGCGATTTTTTCGCTGACGGGTCGTTCCATACCGTCTGTAAACTCCAACGCAAAAACTCCAATGAAGAAATTCTCGATGGTTTTGTTGTTGTCGACCCTAAATCTGTTCGTCGCTATCCCGGCATGGGCAGAGGATCGGAGCAGCGCTTCCCCAACGGCCGACGCCTCGGTTGCCGAGCTTAAGGAAGAGTCCTCCGCCGCCTCCAGCATCGGACTACCTTTTCCTAAGAACGCTCCAGTCCAGGCGACGGCTTATCTGCGAATGCATACCCTGGCCGCACAAACGACCAATCCGGATTGGGAGCAATCCATGAACGAACTGAGTCGACAGGGGGACGGCGGGTCCCTGGGCTTTCTGAAAGCCCTGAAGGCGCCCGACTTGACCGCTGCCCAAGCCAAAGTCGTCGAGCGGACGATCCAGGCTATCAAGAAGCGGCTCGTTTCCGATGAGTCGATGGTTCCCGTGGGAACCTTCGTGGAACGACTCGAGCGAGCGGCACTTGCTGATGTGGTGTGTCATCGGATGGAGTCTACCTTGGTCTCTTGGGCTAAGAAAACAGTTCAGACGCAGATGGGCCGCTCAGAGCTCAGGATGGCCCTAGAGCGGATGGCGAATGAGAACGATAAGCCAACAAACACTTCAGGATTGGACGCCACCTATCGCCAACGCCTCGCCACCTACGCTCGAGGTCTGCTGAAGCCGTGATGAGTTTGGTTGACTTCCTACTCAATCGTCGGAAACAACATTAGCCGCAAAAAGCGAAAAGGGACGAAAGAAACGGACGGACAGAGGGTGAGTGAGTTCCAGGGTTCAGAACCTCTTTCGTCATGTTTCGTTTCTTGCGGCCACATTGCCTTAAGCCCGGAATGGATTCACCACGGATTCCTCGGATGACACGGATCCGCAAAGACCGGGAGGGACGACCCTGATCACTCTGAGAAGGAGTGCGAACTCGTGCTCAAGAATATTATAAAACCTTCCTAATCCGTGTCATCCGAGCAATCCGTGGTTTCCATCCTCCTTTCTAGGATTAGAGCCGTCACCGCGGCTCACGTCGGGTCCGGCCAGATGATCCGATCAAAGTCACGTCGGAGCCGGATCCCCCGCCCAGGATTTATCGACTCCATGTAGGCGATGCGCCCCGCCAGGTGTTCCTTGAATCGGGGATGATCCGCACGATTTTGCGCGGCGACCCCCTGCACCACGCAGTTGTGCAGGATCGCCTTGAGACAATCAAACTCTCGGCGGGGTGTGTTCAACCGGTCATTGAGCACTAATCCGACCGCCCGCTGTGAAACGGACCGCCGCATCATTCGGGTTTTTCGCGTTTGCACCGCAAAGCCTTCCTCCAGAGCGATGGCACAGACCTGAATGTAAAAGCGCTCAACCATCCGGGCAAAGGCACTGTCCCCAGAAAACACCAAATCATCGGCATAGCGGGTGTAAGCCGCCCCAGCAGCTTTCGCCAACCCGTGCAGCCGCAAGTCTAAGCGAAACGCGGCAAGGTTCGCCAAAGCGGCGGAGGTTGGTGCCCCCTGAGGGAGATGGGGACGTCGGTAGAGGTCCTTCAAGTGGCACCGTTGCGTGGGGTGAACGGTGGCGGGACAGGAACTTAGGACTGCGAATGGCGAAGCATTGGTGCAAAGTCCCGCCAACATTGCCGCGACTGGTTCGGGATAGCCAGCGGTCAGGAAGATCGCCAACACACGGGATTTCATGACCGATGGGAAAAAGTCCTGCAGATCCAATCGCATCACGATCTCACGTCCCACATGGGGCTGGGCGAAGCTTTGGACGGATCGTCCGGCTTGGAACCCGTGGGCCGCCGGGTGAATGGGGATACGATTCAGCAGTTGGAAAAGCACGTGCCGTTGGAAGAGTTTGAGCCGCTGTTTGGGACACTCCAGCAGGCGCGCTGAACCTCCTCGCTTGAGGACCCAATGGTAGCGGTAATGCCGAAGTGGTCCCTCGGGTAGGGTTTGCTCCTGAGTTCGGCTATCTGAGAACCAAGCCAACTCGCCGGGTTCGAGGTTGAGCCAGCGAGCCAGGTCACCCGTGGTCGCCAACTCGGGAAGCTTCCAATGTTCTGGGGCACCGGCTGCCGGGCACATGCCGGGTGCGGGGTTGATCCCACTCCGGAGGCTTAGCTGGGACATGGCCACCGCTCTGCGAAATCCCGCGTCCTTGAGAATGAACCGTTCCATCCGAAGCCGACGCCAGCGACGACCTTCCCCGAAATGAGCCACGAATCGCCTGGCAAAGGACCGCAACCACCGCTGCCGTCCCAGACAGTGTTCCCTGATTCGCTGCACCAACGCCTCCTCCTCGATCCTCCCCTGTTGGATCGCAATCGCCAACTGTCGCGCCACCTGATTGGCAAACTCCATGAGAGTAGAAAGCGGGACAGTGCTCCAACGCGTCCCGTTGTGCGTGAGCGGATCTGCGCGCCAGCGCAGCGTGGCTCTCGCGATGAAACGAGCTACTGACAAGTTCCCCCGGGGTAACCCCGGAGAGATGAAGGCCGACCGAGGTCCGCTTCATCAGCTTGGAGCACCGCCCGCTACGATCCAGATTAAGCGCCATTCCGCTTGAGCGAGTCAACTTGGTTTACTCGCAAGTGAGGGGGGGCAGGGGGAGTGATGAGTGATGAGTTGGGAGCGTGATCGCGCTCTCGTGTTCCCGTCCCATCGTAATCGCAATCGTAATCGTTATCGTCACCCTGTAGCGTCGTCCGTCCCTGGACGATTTCCCTTAGGCAACTCTAACTCCTCTCTCAGTTCGTTCTCCTCGTGAGGATCCGCTTCGTTGAAGAGCGCATGAGGCAAGCTTGAACGCCGGTGGCATCGCTGCGCGATGCTCCGTATTTTTTAAGAGTTCCGGGGGTGCCAGCACCCCCGGCTAATCTCTGCGAACCTTTCAGGTTCGGAGTTCCGACCAGGTGATGAACTCTCACATTGCTCAACTTGTTGAGGCCGCCTTTTTGAAGAGACAGCTGAGAATCCTTTCACATCCGAACCCGAACCCCAGGCAACTTCTAGTTCGCTTTCTCCGGCGGATAGCCGACGATCCCCTCCGCATGAGCGCACGAACGGCCTTGAGTCGCGGATACTGGATGGGAGCCATTGGCCTTACCGTCGTCATTGCGGCGGTGGCCGTCGCTGAGTTGGCCTCCGGGCGTGCCCCGTTCGGACCAGACGGTCGGTTTGGCTGGTGGGATGGAGATATTTGGAGCAGCACAAATTCTCAACGGGTCGCGGATGCCTATAGTTTTTCTCATTTCATCCATGGGATACTGTTTTATGGATTCCTGTGGTTGGTCGCCCGTCGGCTGCCGACGTCTCAACGGTTTGTGATGGCTGTCGCGATGGAGGGGGCTTGGGAGCTGCTGGAGAATTCGCCTTTCATCATCGACCGCTACCGGGCGGCTACCATAGCGCAGGGCTATGTAGGCGATAGTGTGTTGAACTCGAGCTGCGATATCCTCTTTGCCGGCTTGGGATTCCTGTTCGCACTGAAATGTTCTGCGCGCATCAGTTTGGCGGTGGTCCTTGCGATGGAACTCGGATGTCTAGTGTGGGTGAGGGACAATCTCACCTTGAATGTGATCATGCTGGTGCGACCCATCGAGGCCATCAAGACCTGGCAGTCACAAGGACGTTAGTGAGAGACCGCCGGACCCCGCTGCGCTGGGGGTTGGGGAATCGTCCGACACGGACGACGCTGCATTGTAGTGTGGGCCGTCTCGGCCCATGAGGCGTGAAAGGAGGGAAAGGATGAGGGGAGATGCCCGCTGCGTTCGGGGCTGGGGAATCGTCCAGCATGGACGACGCTACAGTTGTAGTGTGGGCCGTCTCGGCCCAGGGGGTGGGGAACGTCCAGGGACGGACGTCGTTACATGGTTACTGCTGGCCGGCCTTCGCCTGAACCTTCCGGATCTCGAAGCGATAGGGGTAGGGCTTCGCTGCAGTGCGCGCGAGTGCCACCAGGGCGTCATCCGCCGCCTGGGCCTGGCGCTCGAGTTTGGGCGATGCCGGATTGTCGCGGTTGAACTGACGGCGGAAATGGGCGCCTCCCCAGGCTTTGTCACGCGCATCCACGAACTCCCTGACGGTGTCGGACTGCGCGTCCCAGGGGCCTCCCGGCTCCCATCCGTTGGACGTTGCGGAGGCGATGTTCTCACCACGGGCAAGCCGTTCGGCGCTGTAACTTCCCAGCAGTCGACCTTCGGCCCGGACCTCATAATCGCCGGGTGCCAGACCGGTCACTTTCAGCCGGTAGCCGTTCAGGGTCTCGGGAATCGGAATCCACCGATGGTTGAGGGCGCTGAAGATGCCTAGATTGAGCGGTAGCCCGCGGTCCAATCGGCGGAAGGTGAGGCCGTCGGTGAGACGCTTCAAGGCGGAGACGGTGCAGTTCTCAGCCGCCAGGGTGCGCAACGCGCCCGCGTCGATGGTGACCGACGACACCTCGGCCGGAGCGCCTAGTCCGCGGAGCATGGCGTAGCCCATCGCCAATTGACCGAGATCGTTGAGGTGGACCCCGTCCTCCACATGCAGTCGAGTCTGCTTCTTCGGATCCTTCTCGCTGGCATTCGCGGAGACCACGCGACGTTGAATTTCCCGCATTCCCCGCGAGAGATCAATCGTCTGAGCTCCCAGGGATCGGGCCAACGCCATCCCGTCGTCAGTCATGATTTGGAGATAACCCTTCTCGGCGGTGTCCGGAGCTTCGGCGGTAATGGCAGGAGAGCAGATGAAGACTCGTATGCCGCGTGCTTGGCTGCGGGTGACGATCTCTCGGATGCCATCGAGGTACATCTGACGGTGCGCATCGTCCGCCTTCGTGCCCCAGCCGATATCGTTGATGCCGAACGCTACCGTGAGCACCGTGGTGCCCGTGGCGAACACGTCTCGGTTGAGGCGCTTCAGACACCCGTGGGCGGTGTCGCCGCCCTGGCCTGCGTTGACAAACCGCACATGACGATCGGGGAATCGCATCAGAGTGTAGTGCTCCACGATCTTGGTGTAGCCGCGGGCTGCCGTGATGCTGTCGCCCAGAAAAGTCATGGTGTCGCCGTTCCGCAGCGCAAAGTCGGCTCCGCGGGCGGTGGGCAACAAACCCACGACGCTGGCGATGGCAAGGATGAATCCAGTCAGTTTCATGCTTCGTTTGGGGAGCCCGCGGGCATTTCGGTTCGAGCTTTGTCTTTTGGACGCGAGGTGACCTCGCGGAAACGGGATTCGTAATCAGGGTGGTTGGTTCCCATGAGGCGGTCCCAGATGTTAAAGTAGAGGCCGTAGTTGCCCCGCATCTTTTCATGATGCATCACGTGGTTAGTGGGAGTGTTGATAAAGAGCCGGAGCGGGGTATTGAAGACCCATTTGGGGTGGAACTCAAAGCCAGTGTGGCCGGCGACGTTGAAGAGAATCTGCCACAACATGACGATTCCAAAGGCGGCCGGATGAATCGGCATGACGGTCACGACCAGCGGAAAGATCCCGGCCTCCACCACCGCCTCCGCGGGCGCGAAGGAGTAGGAGGCCCAGGGTGAGGGATTGGTGGAAAGATGGTGGACGCGATGGAAGATCGGAAAGAGCTTGCGGTGATGCATCAGCCGATGCGTCCAGTAGAAATAGGCATCGTGGAGGAAGATGGCGCACACGATGCTGCCGAAGAACCAGCCTCGGCCATAATCAGAGATCTTCCAATACATCTGGGTCCATCCAGCCCTGGAGGCAGCGATGGTGCTGGCGCCGATCAGTCCAAAGATGACCAGTGTGAACAGCGAGTAACGGATCTCTCGGCGGACGTCGGAGGACTGCGGAAAGGAGGCGATGATCTTGCGGTGGAACCACTGGCTGCGGAATAGGCGATAGGCGAGCAGCCAGGCGATGCCCGCGAAAAGAAAATACCGGAGTCCGACTTCGATGGTGGTAAAGAGGGACCGTTCCAGGAAGGAGTGCTGATTTCCGAAGAGCAGGTCGAGGACTTTCATGTGGGGAATGGGGAAGTGAGTAGTCCGCTGACGATGAGATCCACCGTGGCGTCTTCGATGGCCTGCTCCGAGAACCCAGCGAGACCCGGGTCAAAGGGTCTTTGGAGATTCGCCCAGGCGATCGTTTGAGTGAGGACTGCCACAGTGGCAGTCACGTCCGCGACGCCTCGTAGTTGTCCGGCGCTGATTCGGGAGGTGAGATACTTGCCTAGCCCTTCGAGCAGACGTTTCCGAAGTCCAAAAATGAACACATCCGCGAGGCCGGGGAACTCGAGTGCCGATCGCATGAGCAGGACGAGTCCGGCACGATGCCGAGTCATTAGGCGATACTGCTCGCGCAGCACCTGATCGAGTTCTGTTCGGATGTGTGCGGCAGAGGGAGATCGTAACGCCTTTTCCAGAACAGGCCATTGCCCCTTGCGGCCGAGAACCTCTTTCAGGAACTCCAGAGTGGAACCGGGTGCGGGTGTAGGTACTGGGATCTCCAGGTCCTCCAGCCATTCTGGGTCCTCAGCGGCGGTGTGACGGATCACGAGATCAAAGAGCGCTTCCTTGCCCTCGACATAGAGGTAGATCGTGCCAGCGGCCACACCCATCGCTTTGGAGACGTCCGCGACCTGGGACCGCTCGTAGCCCTGCCGACAAAAGACGTCCAACGCGGCTTCCGCCAGTTCCTTCAATCGCTTGCCCGAAATGTTGGCCTTTAAACGTGGCACGCCTCTTTAATAAATGAATGAACCATTCAGTCAACTACTAAAGTGGTGCCCAGGCTAGCGCGGATGTGATTATTTTCGGGTGAGGCTTGATCTTTTGTGTGTGATTGATCGTACAGCGATCCGATGAGGTTTATAGTTCATTCGTCCACCTAGACGATTCCTGCGGCCTGATGCTTGTGGAAGAGCTAAATCCTATGCCGCTGGGGGCAATCCTGCGCCTTTTCCGCCTGAAGCCCAATCCATGCAGTTGAGCAAAGTCACTGTTTGAGGTGTGCTAGCGGTATTACATGAAAAACTCAACTAAGCACCTCGACGTATCGAGTCCCCAAACAGTGACGGAGTTTATTAAGCTGCATAACGGGC